>DAOVQA010000176.1:0-3051 GCA_030628925.1 Candidatus Bathyarchaeota archaeon
CCCAGACAATGGCCTTCCAGTTCCCTGGGGGCCTAGGGGCATCTGGCGAAAGGTTAAGCTCAACGTCTTCCACACTGGGTCCCTCCTTCCAGCATCCTCTAAGAGGATGTTTCCCGCGGCCTATGAAGATGGAACTTGGTTCGACAACATAGTTGGCTACCTCCACTCGGACATTATCAACATAGACATATCCGTAGCGCTCCTTGTTCGCCTCTCTCCGGGCTTTTCTCTGAGCTGCCAGCTTTTTTCTCTCTTCTCTAGAGCGGTTCGCCTTCCATGCTCGTTCCTTTTCAACGACGGAAAGGATAGCTGAGTAGTCAACATCACTAGGTTTGACATTGAATCCGAGCTTCTTTGATAAGTCACTGTGAAAATTCTTTGCGAAAACAGGGTCCTCAACGTACGGAGTTCCTATTTTCCTGGCCCAGGCGAGAGCCATTTCCTCCTGTTCCTGTGTCAGCCTAATCTTCTTTCCCTTGACTTTGATTGTGAAACTTCTTCCCTTGTATCGGGGTGGAACCAGGACGCCGTTATGGTGTAATCGCGCCATTCAGTTATCCGCCTAACTATTTTTTTATATGGGATTGGACAGGACTTAAACCTTGCTTCCCTTGATAGAATTTACGTCATTAAGCTTGTAGTTGTATATAAATTTCTCCAACACTTGAAATACATCGACGTACTCAACTATGCCGAGTAAATGGTGAATTTGATCAGTGATCATACGCCTGAATAAACATGCTTTTAAGAAAGGTTTTATACTCTTTTGGAAGGAATGGTTGAGGTGACTAATTGGGTAAGAAGAAGGTTAAAAGCGAAGAAGAACTAAATAGGATGGTTCTTCCATCTAAAAATGATGTTTTAGGAATAGCTGTTAAAATGCTTGGGTATGACCGTATTTTAGTTAAGTGTCAAGATGGTCATGAGCGTTTATGTCGCATACGCGGTAAAATGAAGAGGCGGGTTTGGATACGGGAAGGAGACATCGTTTTGGTTTCTCCTTGGGATTTTCAATCTGATAAGCGTGGGGACATTTTTTGGCGTTATAAGCGTTCTCAAGCAGAATGGCTTCGCAGAAAAGGGTACCTAACCAGTTAGTTGGTTGTGGATGGAGAATGGAAGGTGTCTTTTAGGGAACACGTGGAAAAAAGGCTTAGTAAGAAAGAAAAGGATTATGAAACTGAACGGTTGATGAAGGAGAAGCGGAGCGAAGAGTACGAGGTTTTGGAAGAAGTTTTTGACCGCTCAACTTTGATGGTGATTTATGATTTTCTAAACAAAGGCGTTATAGACGAAATTCATGGTGTTGTTAACGCTGGAAAAGAATCACGTGTTTATTGGGGAAAAGACAAGCAGGGAAAAGAGCTGGCAATAAAAATATACTTAACTGTTTCAGCTGAATTCCGCAAGGGCATGCTTAAATACATTGAAGGAGACCCCCGATTCAAAGCAGTAAGACATGACACCCGCTCACTGGTCTTTGCATGGGCTCAGAAAGAATTCAGGAATTTGAAACAAGCAGTAACTGCACGTGTTAAGGTTCCGAAACCAATTGCTGTGAAAAAGAATGTGCTCGTAATGGAGTTTATTGGGAAGAACGGGAGAAGTGCACCTTCTCTGAAAGAGCAGCCGCCGAAAAACCCGGAAAAAACTTACAAAACTCTGTTAACTTACTTAAGGCAGCTTTATCGCAAAGCTAACCTTGTCCATGGAGACTTGAGTGAATACAACATTATGTCCTATGGAGGTGACCTAGTGCTGTTCGATGTTTCGCAGTCTGTTCCTCTTTCTCATCCTTTAGCAGATTTCCTTCTACGTAGAGATTTGAAAAACCTGAACAGATACTTCAGCCGTTTAGGCGTTGAAGTTCTATCACCTGAGGAGTGCTACAGGAAGGTTACGGGACATGACAGAAGCTAGCTCATTTCTCAAAGTTCCAAGAGAACGGATAGGAGTCTTAATAGGGCCAAATGGGGCGATAAAGAAATACATTGAAAAGACGCTTTTGGTCAAGCTTGAGATAGAGAGTGAAACAGGCGGTGTCAGAATAACCATATCTGAAAATGCTGAAGATCCATCTTTGCTTTTCAAAGCTAAGGATGTTATTGCTGCCATTGGCAGAGGCTTCTCCCCAGAACTTGCTTTCCGGCTGATACGTGATGAAGACTCTTTCTTGGAAATGATTGACCTGCGAACCATTTTTGGAAGATCTGAATCAGATATCAAGCGTGTCAAAGGCCGGATAATAGGGATGGAGGGCAAAACAAGAAGGATACTTGAGGAGTTGACGGAAACTAATGTGTGTGTATATGGACATACTGTTGGTTTAATCGGAGACATTGAGCAGGTTCAAGCTGCAAAGGAAGCTATTCAAATGTTGATTAGAGGAAGCCAACATAGCACAGTTTACAGGTTCCTGCATAGGAAACGTAGGGAGCTTAAAAAAAGAAAGCTTGAACTTTGGGAAAAACCAGAAGAGAAATGACTGGCAGGCTCTTCGCACTCAAGATCTCAATCATTATTTTCTTTCAGTGGGGCCAGAGTCGTCATTGCCCGCCATACCAACCAAATGTTAGAACTGAATAAAAAGTTATAGGCAGTGTGGTATTCACGTATCTGGATGCAACAAGTGACGACATGATCCAGAATGCACAGCAAAAAAGTAAGTGTTTATCATGTTGTCTAGCCCTTACGACAGACGACTTCCTCTTATCTTGTGTGTATCATGGTTTTATGAATGATATTTGAAGTGTTATTGTAGCAACTTTTCAATTGGCTTGGTTAATCAATGGCAAGAATGTGGCTTGGAAAGCAATACTGAGGTAAAAAATCTAGGCAAAAGCAGAGATTGGTGGACTGCTGGAACCGAAAGTTTTATTTGCCCTGTCGCATGTGGTATTTGTTTTACCCGTGGAATTAAAATGCCTATGCTTTATGTCAAATGTAAAACTTGTGGCGAGGAATTTCTATCAGGAATAGATATTGATGAAAAAAGCTTTGAAACCGTAAAATTCACGGGTTATCACATGTGTCCAAAATGGCATGCGCATA
>DAOVQA010000077.1:0-5684 GCA_030628925.1 Candidatus Bathyarchaeota archaeon
ATATGAAAGTGAGGAAAAACTAGGCGGGATGCTCACTTATGGAATACCACCATACAGACTTCCAAGACGAGTAGTGGAGAAGGAGATAGCTGCCCTTTCAAAAATGGGTATAGACTTTGAAACAGGAAAACCCATAAATGATAAAGTAGTTTTTGAGGATATTCAGAAAGAGTTTGACGCAGTGCTGTTGGCAATAGGCGCATGGAAAGAAAAGGGCGTTGGAATACCAGGTGAAGAATTTATGATAGCAGGGTTAGAATTCCTCAAAGAAGTAAGCGAGGGATTGAAGAAAGCTCCGGGTAATGTTGTTGCAGTGGTGGGTGGAGGAAATGCTAGCGTAGATGTTGCTAGAGTACTAAAAAGGCTAGGTGCTAAACCTATAGTTCTTTATAGACGAACTAGAAATGAAATGCCTGCAATAGGCGAAGAGATAACAAAAGCAAAGGAAGATGGCGTAGAATTTCGTTTTCTGACGCAGCCAGTAGCAGCATCTAAAAAAGATGGAACAATAATGCTTCAATGTGTGAAGATGAGGCTTGGAGAACCTGATGCTTCTGGAAGAAGAAGACCAGTGCCAATTGAAGGTTCGAATTTTACTCTAGAGTTCGATGCTGCCATAAAGGCAATTGGAGAAGAACCAGAGATAGGATGGATTCCTAGAAAATTCATAAATGAACAAGGCTGGATAGAAGCCGACTTAGCAACGGGTGTTGTCGGTGAGAACATATTTGCAGCAGGAGACTTGGTCTTAGGCCCATCAACAGTGGTCGAAGCTATAGCCACAGGAAGGAGGGCGGCGTGGAGCATAGACCGATATCTGGGAAAAGCGGAAATAAGGTCTGACGTGCAGTTGGCAGAACCTGTCAAAATCGAAGGAATAAACCTCCAATATTACGAGCTCGAAGATAGATCAAAAGTTTTTGAGTTATCGCCTGAGGAAAGAACAAGATCGTTGGACAAAGAGGAGACTCTTGGCATAAATTTGGAGGAAGTTAAAAGTGAAGCTCATAGGTGCTTCAGCTGTGGCTACTGTAGAGCATGCGGCGTTTGCTGGATTTTCTGTCCAGACGCCTCTATAGACCTAAAAGATGACGGTAAACCCGAATTTGACTACGACTACTGCAAGGGCTGTGGAATATGCTCCAACGAGTGTCCATGTGGCGTGATAATAATGGAAAGGGAGAGAGAATAAGGATGACGCAAACAGTGATTGACACAGCGAATCACATTGCAGCTTATGCGGCAAAAGCCGCAAGAGTTCAAGTTATTGCTGCCTATCCGATAACGCCTCAGACATCAATCGTTGAGAAGATAGCGGAGTTGGTTGAAAACGGAGAATTTGATGCTGAATATATTCGTGTAGAATCTGAACACAGTGCTATGGCAGCGTGTATCGGGGCAGCAGCTACAGGAGTCAGAACTTTTACGGCTACCGCATCTCACGGCCTGGTGCTTATGCATGAGCCTTTGCATTGGGCTTCTGGTTCGCGACTGCCGATTGTGATGCCTGTTGCTAACCGCGCCTTGGGACCTGGCTGGAACATATGGGCTGACTATACCGATTCTATGTCTCAGCGAGACACCGGATGGATCCAGTTTTATTGCGCTGACAATCAAGAAGTTTTTGACACCATAATTCAAGCCTACAAACTGTGCGAAAATGAACGCGTTCTTTTGCCAGCCATGGTATGCCTTGAAGCTTTCATTCTGACTCATACCTATATGCCTGTAAAAATTTTTGACCCGAGTGAAATTGATGATTTCCTGCCGCCTTACAAGCCTAAATGGTTTTTGGACACGAACAACCCGCTGTCACATGGAAACATCGTTTCACCAGAATGGTACATGGAGTTCCGTTACATGATGCAGGAATCCATGGAAAATGCTAAACGGCTCATACCAGAAATCGACAAAGAATTTTGCAAACACTTCGGTTTTGAACATGGTGGGCTGATTGACTATTACAAATGTGAGGATGCAGATTTGATATTGTTGACTATGGGAACTATTGGAAGCGAAGCCAAAGTAGCTGTGGACAACCTACGCAAGGAAGGCTTGAAGGTAGGCTCAGCAAGGATTCGAGTTTTTCGTCCATTTCCCATCGAAGAAATTAGAAAACTTGCAGAAAACGCACAGATGTTTGCAGTAATAGACCGTGGTATATCCTTTGGGATGGAAGGGTTCATCGCTGAAGAAATAAAAGCTTCGCTTTACGGCCAAAAAGATCAGCCGTTACTTGCAGGTTTTATTGCAGGCTTGGGAGGAAGAGACGTGACCTTCAAAACCATCGAAAAAATTGCTAAAAAATCAGTGGAATGGATGCGAAGAGGCAAGATTGAAAAGGAAACAGTGTGGATTGATTTAAGGGAGTGAAAGAAGTGGAATCGCCGAAACTTATAGAGTCAATAAAAGAACTTCCGAGAGAAGAGTATTTTCTCAAAGGTCATATTGCATGTGCCGGCTGTGGACCAGCTATCGCGCTTCGCTTACTTTTTAAGGCTTTGGGAAACAAGGTAATCATGGTTGTTCCAGCATGCTGCTCTTCAGTTATTCCAGGACCCTACCCATTTACTTCCTTTGCAGTTCCCGTTCAAAACATAATTTTTGAGGCGGCAGCTGCTAAAGCATCTGGTGTAGTTGCTGCATTGCGTAAACGAAATGTTAAGGATGTAACAGTTATTGGCTGGGCTGGAGATGGTGGAACCTTTGACATAGGCATACAGGCTTTGTCCGGGGCGGCTGAAAGGGGAACAGACTTCATTTACATTTGTTACGATAACGAGGCATATGGGAACACAGGAGTACAAAGAAGCGGTGCAACCCCCTATGGTGCATGGACAACCACCACTCCCACCGGGAAAAAAGAACGGAAGAAAGACATGCCCTTTATTATGGCGGCACATAGAATACCGTATATTGCTACAGCCTGCCCATCCTATCCAATGGACTTTGTAACAAAGGTTAAAAAGGCTAAGGGAATCGAAGGGACGAAGTTCATTCATATATTGACGCCATGTCCAACTGGTTGGCGTTACGATACAAGTAAAACTGTGGAACTTGGACGACTGGCAGTTCAAACTGGCATGTGGGCGCTTTTTGAAATCGAGCATGGAAAGTTTAAACTCAATTCTCCAAGTGACGGACTGATGGATAAGACAAAACGAAAACCCGTTAAAGAGTATTTGACCTTGCAAGGTAGATTCCGCAAGTTAACGGAAGATGGCGTTAAGAAAATTCAAAAATGGATAGATGAAGACTGGGAACGATATCTCCAGCTGGTGTGAAACAGTGCGTCTAATTTGGCACTGTACGGAAAAATATAAGAGTCGCAGAATTTATCGTATAGTCTACATTGTAACATCTTTCACCACCCGTTAACTAAATGGAAGGTATAACATGACAGAAGAAAAACCAAAAGAAGAATCAGCAGAGAAAGCTGTTAAAGAGGAGAAAACCACGGAAGCATCACAAACTCGACAAACTCGAGAAAATACAGTGTTTATCGGCAGAAAACCAGTAATGAACTACGTGATTGCTTGCCTGACCTTCTTTAACTCCGGATCCAAAGAGATTGTTGTAAAGGCTAGGGGCCGGGCAATCAGCGGGGCTGTTGATGCAGTTGAATTATTGAGACGTGGCTTTGTGAAAGATCTACAGTTAGAAATCTCTATAGGTACAGAACAGATGACAGGAAGCGAGGGTCAAACGAGAAGCATTTCAACAATTGCGTTGACACTGACTAAACCATAGGAATCTTTAATCCTCTATGCACAATGTAGGACACATAGTAACATTAGATTATTCTATGCTATATGCCTACTTTGTATGTGCCTACTTTATACGTTGCTTTCGAACCAGCAGCACAGATAGTTATATAAAACTGTCTTTTCTAATCGTGTCTCAAAAGGTGAAGTAGAATGGATACTTATCCAAAAATAGTTGCGGTTCCACCCGGCCCGAAAGCTAGAGAACTTGTAAAAAAGGATGAAAGCTTAATTTCTCCTTCCTATGGGCGATTCTACCCGCTTGTTGTCGAGTCTGGAAAGGGTTGTATAGTGAGAGATGTTGACGGAAACGAGTACATAGATTTCAACTCAGGTCTAGTGTGTCTAAACGTTGGTCATAGTCATCCTAAGGTGATTGCAGCCATAAAGAATCAATGTGACCGCTTCCTGCACTATTCGAACACTGACTTTTTTTATCGTGAAGTTGTAGATCTCGCGGAAAAACTTGCTGAAATTACGCCTGGAAACTTTGACAAAAAAGTTTATTTCGGCAACAGTGGTGCCGAGGCGGTTGAAGCAGCCGCCAAACTTGCAAAATGGCACACTCGAAAACAACGATTTATCAGTTTCATAAGCGCTTTTCATGGACGCACAGTTGGAGCATTATCCTTCACCGCGAGCAAGCCAACTCAAAGGTTACGCTTCTTCCCCTTAATGCCCGGTGTTACCCATGTGCCATACCCTTACTGTTATCGTTGCCCCTTCAAGCAGACTTATCCCGACTGCCACTACTGGTGCATAGACTTTATCGATGAGTTTGTTTTACAAAAATACGTGCCTCCTGACGAAGTCGCCGCGATACTCTTTGAGCCAATTCAGGGTGAAGGTGGATACGTCGTTCCGCCACCAGAGTATCTCCAACGGCTAAAGAAACTTGCTGACAAATATGATATACTGCTTATAGATGATGAGGTACAATCTGGCATGGGTAGAAGTGGAAAATGGTTTGCAGTTGAACATTGGAATGTTGAGCCTGACATTTTGTGTAGTGCGAAGGCACTAGCCTCTGGACTGCCATTAGGCGCAACCATTGCCAAAGCAAAGGTTATGGATTGGGTGGGGGGTTCTCACGCAAGCACCTTCGGCGGTAATCCTCTCTCATGCGTTGCAGCAAACGCGGTTATCACTATTATAAAGGAAGAGAGGCTTCTAGAAAACGCAACCACAAAAGGCGCTTACATTATGAAGAGGCTCCAGGAATTGAAGGAGCAAACCGAAATTGTAGGCGATGTGAGAGGCAAAGGCTTGATGATAGGCATGGAAATTGTGGAAAACAAAGAAACTAAGAAGCCAGCGCCTAAGAAGGCTAAGGAGATCATGATTCGCTCGTGGAAACGCGGAGTCGCCGCCATCACATGTGGTGTCTCAACAATTAGAATTGCACCGCCACTTAACATTACCAGAGAACTTGTTGATTCAGCGTTAGAAATAATTGGAGACGTTGTGAAAGAGGTTGGACAAGAAGGTTAAGCCCTGTAGCGTGTTTACATGGAAATTCGGAGACTAACAATAAACGACTATGAAGAAATTGTTGGGCTTTGGCGTAAAGCGAAATTACCATTCAAAGCAAAAGGAAGAGACAGCGAAGAGGCAATAGCAGTGCAAATGGAGACAAATCCTGGCTTCTTCCTAGGAGCCTTTGAAGGCAACCACCTTATCGGCGTAGTCGTCATAAGCTGTAGCACGCGAAAAGGCTGGATAAACCGCTTAGTTGTAGACCCAGATTATAGACATCGTGGACTTGCTAAGGTTCTAATTGCTGAATCCGAAAAAGTACTCAGAAAATGAAATGTTAAAATTTTCTGTGCCTTAATAGAAGATTACAACGCTACATCCAAAAAGCTGTTTAAGGAATGCGGCTATGTTGAGCATCATGATATAACATATTTTAGCAAAAGG
>DAOVQA010000053.1:0-7059 GCA_030628925.1 Candidatus Bathyarchaeota archaeon
ATTTACTAAGATGCGCCCAGAAATTCTATCTGAGGAATTAGTTTCAAAGGTTAAATCGTATGCAGCAAAGTTTCCAAACGCTATTTTTGCTACAAGTGGAGAAGGAATGGGTTTTACTGGAGTAATAATTTCTTTCCATAAAGATTACAGAGATTACGCTCAGAAACTGTCTTTGTTCCGAATGGATTGGGGAAAGTACATGGGAGATATCAAAAGCTTTGTTACGGTTCCAGGAGAAGGAGAAGTCAAAGAGCTATCATTTGCGCCTATTGCACACATACTATTGTCGCAACGGGAAATGATTTGAATATTCGTGATGGCATACGCAATTCTCCAAGCAATTTTTCTTGATAATCTTTCGCGCGCGCGGAGAACTCGAGAACGTGGCTTAAACATTTCAAGAATCACAGAACAAGCTCTACTCAGCATTCTAGACTATCTCGAAACACAAAACACAACCAAAAACTCTAAATTTCTTAATGAACGTTCTTTTCAAAAGAAAGTTCTAGGGGCCGGTAGTCTAGCTCGGTTAGGACATCTGCTTGACGTGCAGAAGGTCGCCGGTTCAAGTCCGGCCCGGCCCACCATACTTTGTTGAATAGTGTAACATGTTTAGAAAATGCGGTTGAATGGGCTAATGTTAAAAGATTAATATTTCTGTGATTTAATCCTTTAGTGGGTTGATGTTTGCTTCCACTTAAAGATGTTAATAGAGCTTTAACAACTCCACATGTTAATCGTATGTTGATAATGGTTAATGTATTGGTTTTTGTGGTGATGTGTCTTTCTGATTTTGGTTTGATAGATAGCGGCTTCACAGTGGATATTTCAGATAGGTTCGCTATGATACCGCAGGATATTCTTGATGGAGAGAGACTTTATACTCTTTTCACTTCAGTTTTTTTGCATGCTGGATTTTTCCATTTGTTTGGAAATGTGCTTTTTCTTTATATTTTTGGAGATAATGTGGAAGGTGCTTTTGGACATGTCAGCTACATAGGTTTCTACGTGGTTTGCGGTTTAGTAGCAGGTTTTGTTCACATAGTAAGCATAACGAATTCAGGGTTGTATATGATCCCGGTTGTAGGGGCTTCAGGAGCAATCTCAGGAGTTTTAGGCGCGTATCTTGTGCTTTATCCAAAAGCCAAGGTTTTAACATTGATTTTTCCGTTGATATTGCCATTACCCGCAATAATCTTTTTGGGATTCTGGTTTCTAATGCAATGGTTCTGTGTGATTTTTGAAGGTGGAACAATGATAGCCTATTGGGCGCATATCGGTGGTTTTGTGTCGGGAATGATTTTAGCCCTAGTTTTTGGACTGAAAAGGAAAAGAGCTCAAGAAGCACGTTTTCACCTGTAGATCGAAAGATTGCGGGGTCTGTCCGTTATGAGTTCTTCATCTGTATAAGATCAGACTGGGACGGCTACATCATCCCCCGATAGGAACTAAGGGGTAACAGCCAAATAAGTTTTCACGCAAAGGCTACTGCTTCATCTTCTTTGAAAGCGTCCTTATGGTTCCTGAAACCCTCAGAACGTGTATGGCCACTGGTTTATCCCCTATTTTTGTTATCGATGCCAAAGCTGATCTAACCATATCAACAGCTGTGTGTGCAGTGCGTAAAATGACGAATTTCGTTTCAGCATCATAATCGATTAAAGCTAAGCCTGTCCAACTTGCACCATATTCTCCATAAAGCTTTAAAACGGCATCCCAAACTGCACTCATAAATTCCCTCGAATTAAACGTTTCCTTGGAATCTATCTCTAACGCTAAATAACGGCGTCTCGTCTTTTTTAGCAATCTTTCCCGCTCCTGAGTAGCCTTATGCCAGGTGCGACAAAATTTGGGCTTAGCTTTTCCCTGTTTCGTTTCAAAATGGCAACAGGATTTGTAGAGACTGCTTCTACAGCTAGACGCTTATCTAAGTCAAAAAGCGATGTTAAGGCTACTATTTCTCGAGGTTTTCTCATGAACAGTTCGGTTGAAGCTCCACTTGAAATAACAATTGAAATGTGGAAACCTTCTGCCATTGCTACTTCTCTCCGTAGACTTGACAGAAGCCTGATTCTTGCTGGTCCTTCCAAGGTAAGCAAGGGGTTTATGTCTATTTCTAATGAGCTTAAAGCATTGGAAGCTAGTTCAGCTTCTGCTTTGTCAAAGAATCTTTTTCGGGGACTGTAGAGGGGAAAGTTTAAGAGGTCTACACGACGGTCTTTGGCTGCTTGCCTTGCAACAGGCTTAGATACGCACAGTACTGCAATTATCTCAAATCTTCTTCTAAGCTTTCTTAGACTTCTTGTCAGCTCTTGTGGCGTGTATGGCTTCAAATCCACACGTGGAGCAAAGTCCATTTTACATTCTCTGCAAGTGTTTTCAAGTTTTCGGATTACTTGTTTGGGAAAACCTTGTGGAAACGGTATTGCAATTAGTTGATATCCAAGCTCAGAGGCTTTTCTTATCAAACGCTCAGCTGATTTCTCATTTCTCAAGTCTGGGCACAAATGCAGATCAGCGTATTTTGGTTTCATGGAAGCATCCCGTGTTTTCTGCAGGTTTCCACTATTTCTTCTACCAATGATTTTCTGAAGTGTATCCGAAAATGTATCGAATCGTCTAAACGAAGTTTCAGTTCACTCAAATAAGCAGATTGTTTGTCAAGTCTGATGAAAAGGTTTCCTTTGTTCAAATGCTGTCTTACCTCGCTGTTCAAAAGCTCTTTATCAGACTTATTTAAACCAGAAGCTAGCTTTCTGAAGACTGCATCAACAGCATCCTTCTTCTTGATTCTGGCTTCAATAAGGATTATTGGGTTGTTATAATATCCTTTCAAATTAGTTTTTCTGAACACAACTTGGTCAGCCAATTCTGTGGGGAGTGTGTTGCAAACAGCTTTTACAACTTTTTCGGCGTCTTCCGTTGCGTGAACGAAGACCCGAATGTCGATGTATGCTATGGATACTTCAGAAGACAAAGTTCATCATGTTGCTTATATAGGAATTTAACTTTTAGGTTTTTTTCTTTTCTCAGGTTCAGAGGCTTTCTTCTTGCTTCTCAAGAATTTCTTGACGACATTAGTGTTTTCTTTATAGGCTGTTTTTCTTCTAGAATCCACTGGAATGCTAAGTTTTTTTGCTTCTTTGAGGCTTAGTCCAGCTTTTTTCAGCTCTTCTCGGCTGAAGCCTTTTCCGTAGCGTTGTTTGCCGTCTTTTTTGATTATTTTCGGTTTAATTGTTATCATGGAGATTATTTTTCTCCTCTGGCTGATTTTCTGCTTGGTCTAACTTTTTCTGCTCCGCGTCCCTTTCTCCTTAAGCCTCTAACTTTCTTACCTGCGCTTGTTAAACCTCTGAAAACCCTTCTATGATGCTGTTTTTCACATATCCAATTGGTTTCTTTATCAGCTTCTATGGCTGGGTGATGTGGGTCGACCATTATTATTTCAAACCATTTTGAGCGTCCATCCTCGGCTACCCAATAGGAGTTTAGAACTTCAAGGTTTGGAAACTTCTTTGCAGTTCTTTCTTCCCCGATGAGTCTCATGCTCTTAGCTAGCTTGTGCTTTGTCACGCCCATTCTTTTTTGTCTTCTTCCAGAGCGCGGTCTCTTCTTTCTAAATCCAGCTCTCCTTACACGAATACGAGCGACGACGAAACCTTGTTTTGCTTTGTATCCTAATCTTCTGGCTCTGTCTAGACGTGTTGGTTTTTCTATGCGGACTACTGCTGATTGCCTACGCCATTTTATTAATCTTTGGCGCATTAATTCCTTTACGAACGACTTTTCCGGTTTTGCCCACGCCTTAGCAATGTATTTATACGCCATTTTTTCACCTCACTCTCTAGTTTATGGTTCAGCCTACCGGCCACATCCCAGCGGACACCTATCCGCCAATAGCTCTATCTCATAGCGCCCTACAACAAAATAAACTTTTCCAGAGAGCTTCCATAATTTCCAGCAGTGCTCTATTTACATCTTCTGAACGTTTTGCAACCGCCTTTGTGTTCCATGCAACATACTTTGAACCTGCTTTAAGTTTGTAAGCATCCCCTCCGTTATACGGTCACAACTCGGATCAAATATTCCGCAATGGACACATCACCAAATAGCTTGTAGCCTATGTCTACATATATCATCACGTCTTGAAAATCCAAGTCTCAGCAACTCTTTAACACACAGCAACTCCACTGTCTTGTGAGAGCCCGCCTGTTTTTGTTAAAAATCTTGCTAACACCATCAATCTTTCGGACCCAGAGACCACTCTTTTGTGCTGACTTTAACAAAGTAACAGTGTGTTCGAAAAAAAGGGGGAGTGATTTAGGTTTGGATGTTATGGTGGTGGTTTTCCCCATTTCATTCCATATTTGCCTGTGATTATGACTATATCGTAGATGCCTATGTGTCCTAGATCACTCATATCTAGGTCAGCTCCTGGGAAGTACTGTGGATCGTACGGGCCGTCACCGCGGTGGCAATAACTTGCGGTAGCTTTGACTACATCGAAAATGTTAATCTGGAAGTAGCCGCTGCGAGGTTTAGGTGCCTCGCCCCAATACCATCGCCAGTCAGTTTCACCCAAGGGTGGATTTAAGAAGAAATGCATGTTCTTTTTGAGGTCAAACGGGCTAGTGTATGGATAGTGTGATCCCAAGCTGTACATGGTGTCTTGCCATGTAAGTCCATGATCAGAGCCCAAGTAGTAACCTGTTGGCTTCCATTTAGGTGTGTAGTAGGCGGCGTAGTAAGTGCCGGCTGGCTGAGGTTTTAGAAAGTGGATGACGTTGTGGCAGTTTTCGGTGGAGTTAACTACAATTTCGTAATCTACACCCTCCACCATCAGAGACGTCTCCAAGGATAGACCGACCATTTGAACCACCTGTTGGTCTGTGAACTCGTATTCGGTTGAAGCTGAAACAGCAGGCAGTGAGAAGGATGCGTTGCTCACGTAACACAGTTGTGAAATCACCTCGTTTTTAGGCAGAAGTGGCATTTCTGTTCCAATATCGTAGAGGAGTGAGTAGTCATACTTGTCAAAGTACACTTCTACTGTGTAATCGTCAACTATTCGTGTGTGATGCACGTCCATCACCACGGGCCAGTTCCACGCATCACTGAAAGCATAATGATACCAAATCGTGAACTCTACGTCATGTGCGGTGTAGTTCCTCATGAAGAGGCCAGAGACTGGTGCAACGATTCCAACATCCTTTCTGATCCAGTAAGTAGCATTTGTCTTAGGCTCGACTCCCTGAGATTCCCTCCATGTACCAACTTGCCAATCTTGGGCAACCCAAGGCTGATCACTAGTGAGATCATATGGATTAACTTTTAGAAGATGTGGGTAGATACTGTTTAGTATTTCCCAATCTTGCAGCCAATATGAATACATAATGTTCAATGCATTGGGTGTGCTAATTGCGATTCTCACTGGGGCATTCTCATCTGCTCTGTAAGCATTGATGTAAGTGTACTTGTTGTTGATTCCTGTTCCGTCCATGCATATTACACCGGGAACCTGTTTCCGCCAAGCCTGGAACATTAGAGACGTCCATACTGGTACAGATACACAATTGTCAGCCATGTACCCGCAGGCTTTTTTGCATGTCACCTTCGCTTCTTCTAGGCTGTGAGCAAAATACAATTCTTCTAGATATTGATCAAGAACAGGATGCTCACAATTCGTTACATAATTGAACCCATCTTCACACCAGAACTGACTGTGATAACAAAAATACAAATGCGTTGGGAACCTGCTTGTACTGAACTTGCTTGTATAAACATGATAGTCTCTCGAGTCAAGGATGAAGGGAAAAATGAATGGATCAGGCTCAACCTTGTTAGATTTGAAGCCTCCACCTACATACCCTTCCGGCCATTGAGCTGAGGCTAAGGTTGCCTGCAGTTGAGAAACCAAATAGCTACCTATCTGCGACCCACCTACAAACTGGACAAGTACTTCAAGAGGGTATGAGGTTGTATCTTCGCCATAAATGCCTGGCCAGTCAACTGGGTAGTTTAGCCATCCGTTTCCATCGGTGTCGTTGAAGCCTAAGGTTGCAAGCAGCTGAGCAGCCATTCCTGGATCATACGGGTAAGGATAGTTTGAACCGACAACGCTTTCGTTGCACCAGCCTCTTTGTGGGGCAGGCATAGGCTGGTCTATTCTTACTCCTCCACCTTGTAGTGTGTTTCTGATAATGTATGTTTTGTTAATTAGATGGGCAATTGCTTGCCTGACTTCAAGTCTGTTTGTAGGCGATTGGGCGTTAGGATAACTAGGGATGCTGTAATTGTTGTTCAAAGCATACTCGAAATAATCGAGCTTTGGGTAGCCAGAAATCAGGAGAGAAGTGTCTGCTTCAACGTCCATCTTCTGATCGGGACCCAAATCCATACATAAAATATCAACTTCATCGGCTTTCAACGCGGCATACGCATCCTCTGGACTGGAGTACGGGGCAAAAACTAGGTTACTTCTTGCAGATGCTGCTGCTGAAATAACAATATATGTGGGGCTCAACAGTAGAACAGCTGTGAAAACCATTACATACATGCTTGTTTTTCTAAACATATTCTTTCCGTTCTTCACAGATTTAGGTATACCTACTATGTTCCAAGATGGAACAAGAGAAGATACGCCTTCACCATATAATACTGGGTAAACAGATTTAACAGTTTCGTCTCACCGTCAAACGCGTGACGCTTGCAGATTAATGCTGGGATACAGAAAAAGAACTTGTTTCATAAACGAGTGATTCTAGACTTAATCGGAAAGACATCGTTCTCTTCAAATACTGTCAGAGCAATAAATAGACAAGGAAAAATCCGGCAATCTGAGAAAACTTCGGCCAGATCTATTTTGAATATCAAGTAGAAACGCTGTTACGTCTCGCAAGCTTTCCACAAATAGCATTCGTCAAAAAAGACAGCAGAATGTCTTCCTCTCTTGGTGCGGAGGGTGGGGTTTGAACCCACGAACGCCTACGCGACAAGGTCCTAAGCCTTGCTCCTTTGACCACTCGGACACCCCCGCAACCGTCAGTTTCAAAATTGAGA
>DAOVQA010000167.1:0-3225 GCA_030628925.1 Candidatus Bathyarchaeota archaeon
CAGTTGCGGCTGGAATGACACATGCTAAAGAAAAAATCTTTGAAGTTTCGAAGCTTAGGAAAAACGTGAAGCTTGTTGTAGAATCAACCACATCTGAAGATGCAATTAACATTTACGAGGCTATACGAACAGCTAACCCCAGTGGACTCGGGAAGGTTTCAGAACTTGACATCAACGACCCAGACTCAGAGAAAAGGATACTTGAAGAAGGAATATCGCTCTTCCAAATCTTCCAAAAATCCTCGAAGTATGATACGATTTGTTCAGAATGGATCAGCAATTACCCAATAACTTTCAACGTGGCCTACCCTTTCCTAATGGGACAAATCGAACGAACCGATAACTTAAACACTGCCATAATTCATACATTCCTGAAAGTTTTGGCTGTGTACCCAGATACGTTAATAGTCAGAAAAACCAACCTTGAAAAGGCTCTTGAGGTTTCGTCCAAAGCTAAGGAAATTCTGAAGCTCGGAGGGTTTGAAACTTTGAATGGTAGGGAAAATCTCCGTGAACTTGATCGTAAACTCAGAAGGACAAACAACTTCTTGAATCCTGGAACAACTGCAGACATAATTGCAGCTGCTCTAGCTTTAGCCATTCTCAATGGATATAGACCATAGACAAAACTAAAAGATATACGTTACCATTCAAGAAGATAGACTGGATAGAAGTGTCCAACAGCAAAACTGAGGTAAACAAATATGGATAAGAAGACAAAACTGTCAGTAACGTTGCTTACAGGACGAACAATAGAACAGGGAGTAGCAAAGGAGTACGGAAAGTTCTCTGAAGAATACATGGAAAGCGTTTCAGTCTGTTACATGGACCCTGAGGATCTAGGGAAGCTTGGCATAAAAAAGAAAACTAACATTCTAGTTTCAACAAATCATGGCTCTGTGATCGTCAAAGCCCTCAAATCCATAAGAACCCCCCATCCGAGCGTAATTTTCATTCCTTATGGTCCGTGGGCAAACGTTGTGGTTAACCCGGAAACCCATGGTGTCGGGATGCCTTGTCTCAAGTGGATTCCAGCTGAAGTCACGTCGGCTCCAGACAAGCGAATTCTAAATCTAAAAGAGCTTCTTAAAAAGGAGTTTGGGAAGGGATAGCATGTCAGTTGTTACGGCAGTAATTTATATCTCCACTTAATATCTCCTGCGGTTTCTCTCTCTTTTTTTTTGGTATATGAGAATCTTGAGGGGATAATATTGACGTTGCTATGGGGTGCTGTATCCTTTGTCAACTTTTTTCTGCATTTCTTCTGCGAATTTTCTGATGTCATTTTGTTTGATGCTTTTTAGAGCAGCTTCATAGTATTTTCGATAGGGAGTTAAATTTTCACAGTTGTTAGCTTCATCACATTCTGTGCAAGTGCGATAATTCCTCTGTTTTGCGCATAATCTTACTTTGCAGTTTGGGTCTCCTCCACCTTGAAGGCAACTTGGGCAGTCGCCAAATAATTTGACTAGACCATTCATAACCTGTTCGAATTCGTTGTAATGCTTAAAACTTGGCTCTCATTGCGAAAGCTCTGGCATGGTTTGTCAAAACCGTAGGCAGCAATAACGTTGCGTAGATTATCAACCGCATTTTTGATTTTTCCTTGACGGATTCCACAGGCGTTACAGTAGAGTCCACAATAACCTACAAAATCAGCTGGATTTGACGTTTCCATATGGGTTTTCCCTTCTTCTCACTAAATTTCATTTAGCCATATAATAATGGTTGAAACGGTTAAAGGTTATGTTCAGATACAATCAAAGAAAAGACAACACTGCTAGATCTTGAGGATACCGTCATGAAAGAAACAGTGATGACATCTCCCGCAAAACCACACGTGTGCGAAGCTGTCAAATGGGTCACTTCTTGATCATTGTTTTCTTCTTCAGTTATTATTTCGGAAGTTTTTCTCTTCAACATCTGTCTCCTTAAATTCCGATAGCTATGCTCCTCAAATAACGTTTATGAAGAGTCTTCTATTTACTGCATGCGCGTGCTAATCGAGAGCATCATGAAGTATGCGCGCGAAACAGCTGCAACTGAAAACGCTAAAGGGCTTCTGGCTGTAGGCTTTGACTAGATCATAGAGAAAAGCAGCATCATGCTCTTTAGACAACCCAAAAGGTTTAATGGCTAATCTAAGAAAGTTAAAGCTCTAAAGAGTGAGGTATGTCAAAGGAAAAATGACAGTTGTTAAGGCAGTAGCATGTCCTGTTTGCGGATGCTTGTGCGATGATATAGAGCTTACAATTGAAAATGGAAAGATTACTAAGGTTAAGAATGGATGCGCAATGTGTGAATCAAAATTTCTACGCTACAACAGTGAACATAGAATTTTGAAACCGCTGATAAGGAATAATGGGGAACTCGTTGAAACGTCACTTGAAGAATCTGTCAAGAGGGCTGCTGAAATTCTGACTGAAGCAAACTATCCAATACTGTATGGATGGAGTTCAACAAGTTGTGAAGCCACGCGTGCAGGCCTTGAATTAGCAGAGGAAATTGGAGGAGTAATTGATAATACAGCAGTTGTTTGCCATGGGCCTTCAATTCTAGGTATTCAAGACATAGGGATTTCATCATGTACTCTCGGGCAGATCAGGCATAGAGCAGATCTCATCATTTACTGGGGCAGCAATCCATGGAGCGCCCATCCGAGACACATTGAGAGATACACAGCATTTCCAGAAGGAAGATTCCAGAAAAGCTCTTGGAAAAGATACATAACAAAAATTAAAGCTTCAACAGCTAAGAAGAAAATTGAGAGCGCCCTTAGAAGAACCTTCTTGAGGAAAAAACATTCGGTTTCGCAACAGCTCAGCAGATTTCTTTCTCCCGCTATGTTAAGAGAAGGGAGAAAACTAGTAGTTGTTGACGTGAGGAAGACGAAATCCGCCGAAATAGCTGACCTCTTTATACAGGTTGAACCAAACAAGGATTATGAGCTTCTCCAAGCTTTAAGAGCTCTAATTGGAAACCGAGAAATCGACATTGACAAAGTTGCTGGGATTCCGGTCGGACAACTTGAAGAGGTTGCAGATTTGATGATTGCGTGCAACTTTGGCATCTTGTTTTTCGGCGTTGGGTTGACAATGAGCAAAGGCAAGGTTAGAAACATTGATGCTGCACTTTCCTTGGTACGCGATTTGAATACACATACAAAATTTGCGATAATGCCTATGCGAGGACACTTCAACGTCACAGGCGCGAACACTGTTTTCA
>DAOVQA010000107.1:0-4440 GCA_030628925.1 Candidatus Bathyarchaeota archaeon
GTAGAATCCCTCACCAACATTTCATCAAAAAAACTAAGAAACAGAGTAGCTGGCTACATAACTCAGCTTCAGAATCAGAAAAAACAGAAAAAGCAAAAGAACTCGTGGAAGCCGGATTCGAATATATCTGCACAACGCCCCAAGACGTAATGCTCTTTAGAAAACGCAAATGATCGGAGCATATTTGAAGACAAATAAAAAAGGTCCTGTAAATATCCCCTACGGACCAGTGAATCCGCACTTGTCAGCCATCATGGAGACATCCCCCGCAAATCCCCCTCTTTTTCTAAGGCTACTAGGAAAAGAGGTGTGAAGGATAACTAACCTTATCTCTAATAAACTCTATATTATTGTGTGCCCTGTGTCTGTAACGTGTAACATTGTTGGTTGTTGGAGTTCGTATTGGATAAGTTATCCTGCTTTTCGTCCCTTCCAGAGATAGTAGACCAACGAAATCACGAAGAGGAACAAACCCACCATATGAAGAGCAGTAAAAGCCCACCACTCAACCACCAAGCTCTCGGGAGGCGTCACCCAAATACCTAAGGGAATTCCCGAAATCAGCTTCCAGATTATTCCGATTATAAATAAGATAAACCCCACTATAGCCAGTTTTCCTGAAATATGGAAACTCTTTCCCTCCTATATGTTCATAATCTTTTATATCAAACAAGTATTGCTTTTATAATTTTTTCTTAAACCTACAAACTTTGGGTCCTGAAGAAACTCTAAGGATACCACCTTGCATTTGTCGTTATTGCCGCGCGCTAGAATGCCACTCATTCGCGACAACAAACACCTTCAAATCGCAACTCCATTATCTGCTAAGCAACAACCACATCGCGCGAATCGCCCGGGGCGTCTACCAAATAACGCCTAAAGGAAAAAATATTTGGCTCTTCTAACGTCCTAGCGCACGCATTGAAACAAAGCTTAACGTGAAAACCACATTCCTCTGGTGCACACCAATTGTACGTGTGCGATCATTAAGGAGTAAGAAACAGGTCAAGTCCAAACATGTAATATTGTTGCATCTATGTTCCAGTAGTCCTGGGTGGCATCGCTTGTTTCTGTACCCCCTTTGAATCGGATAGTAAATGTTGAAGACAACAAATATGTAGATACAGTTGCATTGTTCCATCCATTGTTGAGATCGGTGAACAAGTTTTGCCAGAATGAACCTGTCCAAACGTCAACCCGAATGTTTTCGTCTCCCAATCCTCCACAGTATATACAGAGTTCTTCATTATCTTCATTATAGTCAACATTAGTCCATTGTGCTTCTAGTTCTAACTCGTAATTACTTTCTCCTACTTCCTTCCTTATAGTAACATAATCTACCCATCCTTCCTCTTTATTTGCAACATTGATAGCAGACCATCGGATAGCGAAATTAGAATGAAAATATTGGTTATTTGTAACCTTCTCCTGAAAGTGTAACCATTGATCTTCCTGAGTTGTAGACCCTAAGTCTGAAACTGTGGTCCAAATGCTTCCATTATAGTATTGTAGGAAAAATTCATCAGGGTCAAGATCGTCATCTCTATACCAGAAATCAACATAGATTGCACTTGCATCAGAACAGTTCATGTTGGGTGTAGCAAAATCTCCTGATCTTCCACTGCCCAATCCCGCAAAACTTGCTGAATAGCTTCCATCATAGGCTTGATTGTTTCTTCGCTCCCAACGTGAATAGTCGGGTGTTTCAGTCCAACCTGAAGGAGGAAAAGTTCCTTCAAACGACTCTACATTGATTAGTGTAGTGTTGCTTGATATTCCAGTGTTTTCTTCTGTAAGAGTATCTTCAATGAAGTCTGGTCCATATTGTTGCGCTGTGAAGTTCGAGTGAGTTCCCTTGTCGCTGCTTAAATCTACATCCGACGTATTGTTATCTACATAGAAAAACGGAATATTGATGATTGTTTGGGTGTTAATATTTGATTTTTGATTGTAAGTAAGAGCCTCTCCAATAGATATCAATGAAATTAGAGTCAGTAATAGCAAAACGTAAGTAATCGATTTGAAAGGCATTTGATCTAATGTTCAGGAAGTTTTGATATATAATATATGAATGATTCATTCTTATTTAGGATTCATAGTCTTTAATAGCATCTTCACATAATTTGGATTCTGAAGTGGAAGCTTTGAAAAGACGGTTGCTTGGAACCATCCTAATTCTGATGAGCCTCCTAATCGTTTCTGTATCGGCTTTTGTTTATGAACAAGCATCTAACACCGTCACCCAAACTATTGTTGAAATTGCCACTATTACTCTAACTCAAGGCACTCTTGGCAACATAGAGGAAGGACAAACGATTATTTACACAGCAAGTGGCACACCATCTCTAAATGACATATTAAGCATAACAACGTCTAAAGCCAGCGTTTACCTACATTTTGACACCGACTTGAATGATCAAAGCAGCAATTACGCCACTTATCAAATTGTTGTTAAAGTAGGAGACACTGTGCCAGGTACATCAAGCAAGAGCACCGGTGACACGATTGCAACGTTGACTATCGCCAGCCCCGACACTGCTTCCGGAGTTGTTTTAGATGCAGCTGGAAGTTGGACATTCGATTTTGAGATAACCACCACCGCAAATTCAGTAAGTACGGATCAGGCAACGACAGTGAACATCACGGTATCAGCTGAGAGCACCTCTTAGGGGGATTGGAGATTTTGAAGCTTAGAAAGAGATTGCAAATCTTTATCCTCTCAGCCCTAGGTGTAGTTTGGGTTATGGCGTTACTCCTTGTGTATTTGCCAATAAGCGGATTAGTAACACCAACTTTTCCATTAACCTTGGATTACCAATACACGATGATGTTATTATTAGCTTCAACTGTGATGGTTTCAGGTTCGTTACTTATAAAAGGAGCGCAACTTATCCAAAAGACTCCCACACCTAATTCCTAATACTAGCGCGAATTGCGTGCAAATGAAAGGTACATAGCAAACGTACACATGCGTGTTTCTGAGATTTTTCTACCGAGTAATTCCGAAACGGTTTTTTAACCAAAATAGCTTAAATTAAGCCCATTTATCAATTTGTTTGATAATGAGGCCAGACAGCTCGTAGAAACTGGCTTCGAACACGTCTGCACATACGAAAATGTCATGCTGTTTAGGAAGCGGAAGTAACGGATCCTCTAAACTCTTGCTAAGGCCCAGTGAATCCGCATTTTGGGCAGCGGTAGTTTCTTCCGAACTGCCGGCATTTAGCGCAACGCCAGATAAGTATTTCTCCGCAGTTGGGGCAATTAGTTTTTGTTGCATCTTCTCCCGGAGGAATAGGTCGGTTACATGACATGCACTTGGGCATAACGATGTTTACTCTCTCGCTCACAGCAGCACCTCAGGGAAACTTGGATATAACCACTGCCTCTTATATATGCTATCTTTTAATTCTTTTCCAGTGCTATAGTAAAATCATTGGCTGAACAAAAGAGGAAGAGACGTGAAGGAAAAACCTGACATCATTGTAGTCGGAGGAGGACCCTGCGGCTCATACTCAGCATATACAGCCGCCAAATTAGGTGCTGAGGTGCTGGTTTGCGAAGAGCATGAAGAGATAGGTGTTCCTAAGCACTGCGCAGGTCATCTGAACATCTCTAGTTTAATGCGGTTAGGATTACGTATACCGCGGGGCGCCGTTGAGAACGAGATTAGAGGAGCCGTTTTCTATTCTCCGTCAGGTAAAGAGTTTGTGTTACGGTGCCGCGCTCCAGTAACCTATGTTGTTAACAGGGAACTCTTCGATAAACATCTCTTTGATCTTGCTGTGGAATCTGGAGTCCAGTACCGTTTGAAGTCAAGGGTAAAGTCTCTCATCTTTGATTCAGGTTCTGTCAAGGGAGTCTCCCTAAAGGAAGGCGGGAACGAAAAGAAGCTGGAGGCGAATGTTGTGATAGATGCTGAGGGATGCTCATCAAAGCTTCTGAAGAAGACCGGTCTCCATGGACTGAAGGGCTCTATGATGATTAAAGGGATCCAAGCGGAAGTTGACGATGTGGAGGACGTAGATGTAGACATGGTTGAGGTTTATCTGGGAAATAAAATCGCTCCTGGCTTTTTCGCTTGGATAATCCCCAGAAAGGATGGTTCAGCGAAGGTTGGTTTAGCCACTGAATCAGGTGACCCCCGAAAGTATCTGCGGAGGTTCATGGAGAAACATCCTGTGGCTTCAGAGAAACTGAGGAAAAGCCGAGTTACAGGTCTTTCTTTTCATCCCATACCGTTGGGTGGTCCAGTTGCCAAAACGTATTCAGATGGTTTCCTTGTGGTGGGAGACGCGGCTTCCCAAGTGAAACCGACAACGGGAGGAGGCGTCATCTTTGGTTTGACATGCTCTAGAGTAGCGGGGGAGGTTGCCTATGAAGCTGTGAAAAGACAGGATTTTTCGGAAGCTTTTCTGTCCCGTTATCAGTCTCGATGGA
>DAOVQA010000160.1:0-3362 GCA_030628925.1 Candidatus Bathyarchaeota archaeon
CTGCCCTAGCAGGATTGGTTCTCGGCGCCGCAGATAGAGTTCCCGTTATCATGGCTGGCGGAACCCAGATGGCTGCTGTATTAGCTGTTGTCAATGCGTCAAACCCCACTGTTCTGGATAACGTGGCAGTTGGAACTACGCGGTGGATTGTAGCTGACAAAACCGCTGATCTGAAAGGGTTAGTTGCTGAAATTGCTGATGTTCCAGTGCTCGCTGCCGACTTGGATTTCAGTCAGTCAAGGTTTGACGGTTTAAGGGCTTATGAAGCGGGAATAGTGAAGGAGGGCGTCGGATGCGGAGGAGCATCAATGGCTGCCATGCTAAAGTCGAACGGCAAAATAACCAAAAGCGTTCTGCTCAAAGAGATAGAGAAGAACTACAAGCAGCTAGTAGGCTCAACTTAGAATTAAGATAGAACTGAGAAAGGGGAAGCTGACGGCTAAGTCTCGCAGTCTACTGCGGTCTTTTTGGGTAGAATGGGCATTTTTGCTTTAGGCACTCATTATTCAGGGGATAGAATTCGCATTTTAGTTCTTTGTTTGTCTTGAATGATACTCCGAAATGTTCCTTTACGAAATCTGCTGCTTCCAGTAACGCCAAGAATGTGGTCCGTTTGCAGCATCTTGGACCCCCATGGTGAGCTATGACAAAAAGGCTCTTCGCAGTAGCCAAATTAGCTAGTTTCCAGTCAGCTATAGACAGGGGAGTGGCATTTGTTATCAGGCTTACGAAGATTTCCGGTTCCAACTGCTGCTCCACAGTTACCATAGAATCCGCCCAGAATCTGCGTGGCTCTTTTCTTTGCCATTCTGATTTTGGTTGCCTTCTCTTTGTAATCTTTCTTGATGTTGTAGTATGCGGCGAGGAGGACAGCGGGTACAAGAAAATGATGCTCTGGACCATGCATCTTTATGTTAGGGTTCCTCATCAACGTCAATGCAAGCTCCAAGGGATCCTCTGATTTGCTGGCTATGCAGTAATTTTCTATCAGGTCCATGGCAGGTAAACTGTGGCACTTGTCGCAGACAAAGTGTCCATTTTTGCATTTTGCGTTGGAGTCATAAACTTGGTGACAGTAGAAACACTCTATCGGGGCTGTCTCCTTTTCGTATACTAGTTCTTCTCCGCAAATGAGGCATCCAGTTCTATGATCTACGGTCATCCCTGTTCATCTTCTTGAATGATTCGTCAGAAGGGCATTAGATAAAGGCATTCAACTTTTACGGGTTTTTGTAGGCTTCCACATGAACACTAGTTATTTTTCCCCTTAATTCCTTAGAAACGTCTATTGTGTAGGCTTTTTCAGAGGCTACCTTGACATTTTTGAATCCCGCTCTTTTTATCGTCTCCAGATATTCACTTTTTTCTAGTGCACCAGCAATGCATCCTGCCCAAGCATCATAACTTTTCCTAATTTCCTCGGGTAATTTTCCTTCCGTAACAAGATCAGACACCATAAGTCTTCCACAGGGTTTCAGAACTCTGTACGCTTCTTGGAACACCTTCAGCTTGTCTGGAGACAGATTGACCACGCAATTGCTGATGATAACATCCACAGTTTCGTCTTCAACTGGCAGGTTTTCTATTTCTCCTAAACGGAACTCAACGTTTTTGTACCCATGTTTCAAAGCTGAAGCTTCGGCTCTTGCCACCATTTCCGCTGTTATGTCCACGCCGATCACTTTTCCGTTTGATCCAACTTTTTTGGCGGCTAAAAAGACGTCAATGCCTCCTCCTGAACCTAAGTCTAGGACGGTTTCGCCTTCTTTCAAACTTGCTAATGCAACAGGGTTCCCGCAGCCTAAACCCAGAACAGAATCTTCTGGAACGCTTTCTATGTCATCGGGAGAATAACCAATTTTCCATGCAACATATTTGGGGGGAGAGGAACAACAAGACGACGAGCAGCATCCAGATGAACAAGAAGAACATTCTGTTTTAGCTATCTCGCCATACCGTTTTTTCACATGTTCCTCAATTTTCTCTTTATCCATATTTATCACCGTTAAACTAGTTTTTTCACATGTTTATGCCACAAAAAAGAAGATTGTTTGTTGCTTCTTTTCTGCCTTGCAATCCAAGTTGGACAGGTTGGTTCTTGGCAGCATTCGTTTTCTGGAATTCTGTAAGGGCATTTGAGTTCTTTACTCATTTAGTTCACATCCATTTAGGTTTGTGACACGCCACAGTTATATAAACAGTTTTAGATATATTTATATGTTTTGCTTCTATAAACATATTTAAATATGTTTTACACTAAAACATGGCGAGAACATCATGAAGAACGTCAACCAACGATTAAAGCGATTAACCGAGACAGACTTTTGCCAAGCCGATGTCGTTGACAAATACCGAAGCGAGCTGATTCAATTAGCCGATGATGTCGCAGACATTGAAACTGCAAAGAAGCAAAGAAAGTTCTTCAAGGCTTTATCTGACGAAAAAAGGCTTAGAATAGTGAAGCTTTTGAGAGTCAAAGAGATGTGCATATGCGAATTGATGATATGCCTCGATATGACGCAGCCAAACCTCTCTCATCACATTCAAATACTAGAAAATGGGGGCATCGTCAATCGCACAAAGAAAGGAAAATGGGTCTACTGCTCTCTTGCGGACAGAAAACTTGTAGAGAACATGATTAAACTGAACTTACTGTAAAAAACGGTTTCACACCTTTTTTCTAACAAACAGCAGCATAGCCACAATAGCGATAACTGACAAGATTATGCTGTAACTGGATGCAACGGATGAGCCGAAATACTCCCATAAACTTCCGACAACAGCGTTAGAAACAAAGAATGATGAACCAACAACCAGATAATAAATTCCATACGCTGTTCCTCTCAGCTTTTCTCCAACATAATCTGGAATTAAAGCTCTCTGAACCGTTTCAACTACTCCAATGTAAGCACCATAAAATACAGCAACCAAGAGAGCAACATAACCAGTTGCAGGAAGCAGAATCAGCAAAGTAGTAGAAAGGAAAACGCCGTAACCCAAAACCATGACTTTTTCCTTACCTACCCTGTCAGATAAGACACCTGCTGGAATCGCTATTGCAGCGTGGGCTACGTTAACCGCCGCATAAACTAAAGGGATAAGCGAATCTGCAATTCCAGCTTCCTGTGCGTTAAGGAGAACAAAAGAAAAGTTGAATGCCCCCAGAGAGAAAATGCCGACAATGATAAGGAGCAATGAAAAGTTGCCTTTTAAAGCAGATTTGATGCCTGCAAGCAATTTGAATTCGCTAGTTGATTTGCCTGCTCGTTCCTTAACTAAAAACAAAATAATGAATAGTGCAATAGAGCCGGGTATTAGGGATAGCCAGAAGATGTCTCTTACTGTGAAACCTAGAATGAGTA
>DAOVQA010000111.1:0-4238 GCA_030628925.1 Candidatus Bathyarchaeota archaeon
CACTTGCATGTTAATGAGCTAATATGTAGCTATAGCCTTAATAGGGTTTACCTAGGTAAAACCCGCATTATTTTGAAAACAGCGTCTAGAAGTAACTGTGCAAGAATTATTTAAAACACTTTTTTTATTTCATCCAAGGAAAGAATAGCTACATCGTTTTCTTCTAGAATTTTTTCAGCTTTATCTAAATCGTCGACTCGTAGGACCAAAGCAAACTTTCCATCTATACGTACAGCGGATGAGTAAGCATACTCGATGTTGAAATCGTTATCTCCCAGAATTTTTGCTATTCTGGAGATCTTATCTTTCTCTGTTGTTAGAATAACTGTTACTTCAATATTCTTTTTTGATTTGGCAAGATTAAAATCTGCATCTTCCAAAATTTTTGTAGCTCTTCCAGCATCTTCGGTTATCATCCTAATTAACCCAAATTCACCAGCATCAGCAATTGACAAAGCGAATATCTTAATTTTAAACCTGTCAAGATAAGTAATTACCTCAGATAGCGAGCCAGGCCTATTATCTAAGAAGACACTTACTTGCTGTATAGGCATATTCTTTACCCAAACTCAAGTAGACTCAAACAATATTTATATCTTCACATACCTAACATTTCATTCCTCAAATCGGAGACAGTGAAATTGCTTAAATGTATTGGAGTCTCAAAAGAATTTGGAGGACTTAAAGCATTAAAAAAGGTTGATTTCACAGTCAATGAAAATGAAATCGCCGGGCTTGTAGGTCCTAATGGCTCTGGAAAATCAACACTGTTGAACGTTATCAGTGGAGTTTACAAGCCTGACTCAGGTAAAGTTTTGTTCATGAATGAGGACATCTCGAAACTCCCGCCTTACTTAATCTGCTCTAAAGGAATAACAAAAACTTCTCAATCTGTACAATCCTTCCCAGACATGACTACCCTTGAAAATGTGCTTGCAGGTGTGCTTTTTGGACGAAAAGAAGTAAACGAGCATGACCCCTTGCGCAAAGCTAAGGAACTCTTGGAGTTTGTGGGCTTAGATCAAGAAAAATTCAACATTCCCGCAAGGAATTTGAATGTGGTAGAATTGAGGCGCGTTCAGCTAGCAAGAGCCTTGGCCACAGCACCTAAACTGCTTCTCTTGGACGAGATTCTCACCGGTTTGACACCAAAAGAAAGTGATGAAGCTATTGCATTGGTAAAACTCATTAGAAAACAGGGAGTAACCATACTCATGGTCGAACACGTCATGAAAGTAATTATGGGTCTATGTGATCGAGTAACCGTCCTGCATCATGGTGAGAAAATCTGTGAAGGAACACCTGAAAAAGTATGTACTGACGAGAATGTAGTAAAAGTGTACTTGGGTAAAAAATTTTCATTTTATGAGGATTGAAGATGCTAGAAGTTGAAAACGTTTCTGCAGCCTATGGTCTAATCCAAATACTCTGGGATGTCTCCTTCAAAATTAGAGAAAAAGAAATAGTTAGCATAATCGGTCCTAATGGCGCAGGCAAAACCACGCTGGTGAAAACTATTATGGGGTTGTTACCTGCAAAAAATGGAACTATCCGTTTTAAAGGCGAAAACATCGAAAAATTGCCTACATATGAAATCGTTAAGAAAGGAGTAACCTTGATTCCTGAAGGCAGAGAAATTTTCCCGAGAATGACGGTTGAAGAGAATATGCTTTTAGGCGCTTACACAATAAATGACAAAAACGCAGTCAAGGAATCAAAGGAAAGAATTTACCAAATATTCCCTGTCCTGAAAAAGAAAGAAAAAGCTCTAGCTCAGACCTTGAGCGGAGGAGAACAACAGATGCTAGTCATATGCAGAAGTCTGATGTCAAATCCTGAACTCTTGATACTGGATGAACCTTCGTTAGGTCTAGCACCCATAATCGTAGGAAAAGTACTGGATACCTTGCGTAAAATAAACGAAGAAGGGGTCACCATCCTTCTGGTTGAGCAGAACATCCGTGACTCTTTGAATATTGCCGACAGAGGCTACGTTATTGAAGAAGGCAAAATTATTATAGAAGGCAAAGGGAGAGAACTGCTATCTAATGACCATATAAAAGAAGTATATTTAGGCATTTGATGGAGACTTTTTTATGGCCGATATATACTGGAACAAAAAATTCGAAACCGCAACAAGAGACGAACTCAGGAAACATCAACTTCAGCTGCTCAAAGAAAAAGTAAAGTTTTGTTACGACAACACTGCGTTTTACAGAAACAGATTAAAAAGTGCAGGAATATCACCCAACGATATAAAGACACTCGAAGACGCTCAAAAAATTCCTTTCACAGTAAAGGACGATCTAAGAGACAACTATCCATTCGGAATGCTCGCAGTTCATCTTGATAATATTGTTGAAATACATGCATCAAGTGGAACAACTGGAAATCCTATAGTTGGAGCATACACCACAAACGACATGGATGTTTGGGCGGAATTAATGGCACGATCACTCTACGCCACAGGTGTCAGAAGACAGGATGTAATTCACAACGCTTATGGCTATGGCTTATTCACAGGGGGTCTCGGATTCCATTATGGCGCCCAGAAAATCGGATCAACAATCATTCCCGTAAGCGGCGGAATGACCCAGCGACAAATAAAACTCATGAAAGATTTAGGTTCAACAGTTTTATGTTGTACACCAAGCTATGCAATTTACCTCGCTGAAGCAATGAATAAAGAGGGCGTTGATCCTCGAAAGGATCTCAAACTAAAGATAGGCAATTTTGGGGCAGAACCGTGGTCAGAGCGAATAAGGGAAAGGATTGAGAACGATCTGGGAATTGAAGCTTTTGACATATATGGATTGACTGAATTGTGTGGTCCAGGCGTTTCGGTGGAATGCAATGAACATAACGGACTGCATATTTGGGAGGACCACTTTCTCGTCGAGACCATTGATCCGAAAACTGGCGACGTATTACCCGCTGGAGAAGAAGGCGAGCTGGTCTTTACTCCTCTCACAAAAACAGGCTTACCCCTTCTGAGATTCAGAACAAGAGACATATCAGTTATTGAAACTGAAAAATGCGATTGTGGCAGAACCCATTCCAGAATGATGAGAATAAGAGGAAGATCCGACGATATGCTGATCATACGAGGCGTTAATGTATTTCCCTCACAGATCGAATACGTCATAATGGGCTTTCCAGAATTAGCCGCACAATATCAAATAATTCTTGACAGACCAGAGGCACTGGATGTCTTCACCATAAAAGCAGAATTAACAGAGCAAACTTCAAAGAGCACCCAAGAGGAGTTGAATGTATTAAAGCGTAGAATCAGGCAGAAGGTAAACAACATAACTGGTCTTTCACCGATTATCGAACTAGTAAAACCTGGCGAAATTCCTAGGACCGTGGGAAAAGCAAAAAGGGTCTTGGATTTGCGTTCAGGCAAGATTTGAAGGCTTTGTCGGCATGAATGCAAAGATTGCAGTTGACAAATCTGGCAGTTTTCTATTGCTCAATGGAGACGAAGCCGTCGCAAGAGGAGCTGTAGAAGCCGGAGTTAAGGTAGCATCTTCATACCCTGGAACTCCTTCCACGGAGATTCTGGAAACCATAGCGGACGCAGCCAAGAATTTTGGGATATACGCTGAATGGAGCATAAATGAAATAGTGGCCTTGGAAGTGGCTGTAGGTGCATCAATGGCAGGCGAAAGAGCTATCGTTTCGATGAAGCATGTTGGGTTAAATGTAGCCTCTGACGCTGCGATGACGCTGGCTTATACGGGTGTTGTTGGTGGGTTGGTTATTGCTGTCTGCGACGATCCGGCCATGTACAGCAGCCAGAACGAACAAGACACACGGTATTTTGCTGTGCACTCAGATATTCCTCTTCTGGATGCAGCCAATCCTCAAGAAGCGTTAGATATGACTCGAGAGGCCTTCAAAATCAGCGAGAGATTGCGGTTGCCAGTGATCGTTCGTCTAACTACTCGGGTGGCTCACGGGAAAGCAAGAGTAGAGATTAACGAGATTGTTAAGAGTTTTCGAAAAGCCGAGTTTGATAAGAATGCTTCAAGATGGGTTATGGTTCCCTCTAATGCTATTAGGCAGCATAGAGTCCTTAAGGAAAGACTGCAAAAGGCAACAGAACTTGCAAACAGCTCAAAGTTCAATGTGATTGAGGACAATAGAAAAGAAATTGGGATTGTAGGTAGCGGGATAGGTTATTACTATGCAAGGTCTGTATTGGACACAAGTCAATTCTCTTGGCTGAAATTGGG
>DAOVQA010000015.1:0-12638 GCA_030628925.1 Candidatus Bathyarchaeota archaeon
ACTCGGAATCTCCAAAGAATTCGCAGAAAAACAAAACCTAGTGATAAAGACTTTCAGAAAAATGGGTATAATCATCTCTTGCACGTGTACACCATACCTGATAGGAAGTCTACCAACGTATGGGAGGCATATTGCTTGGTCTGAGTCGTCTGCAGTTACTTTCGCTAACTCTGTTATCGGAGCGAAGACCAACAGGGAGGGTGGTCCATCAGCCCTTGCAGCTGCTTTTGTGGGTAAAACACCGTCTTACGGGCTGCACTTGGAAGAGAACAGGGTGCCAGACGTTCATGTAGATGTGAGGGTTAACCCTGAAAAAATATCCGATTGGGGAGCCCTTGGCTGGTGCATTGGTAAAAAACTTGGAAACAAGATACCATACATAACAGGCGTGAAAGACGCGGATTTAGATGAGTTGAAATCGTTCTGTGCTTCAGTGGTGACTTATGGTTCAAAACCGTTGTTCTTTATGAAGGGAATAACCCCTGGATCTGAAAAACATCAACTGCCAAAAGAGAAGGTTACCATTGAAGATGTGGACATAAAAGAAGCATATGAAAGCATTAACAATGGTGCTGACACTATAGACTTCGTCTGTATAGGCTGTCCCCACTGTTCAATTAAAGAAATCGCTGAAATAGCGAAACTATTAAAAAACAAGAAAGTATCTTCGAACACTGAATTCTGGGTTGCAACTTCAAGGCTAATGAAACAACTCGCTGACAAAAGAGGCTACACAGAAACAATTGAAAACTTTGGAGGAAAATTCGCTTGCGACACTTGTATGGCAGTGGCTCCATTGAAAGGAAGGTTCAGGTCAGTTGCAACAACCTCTGCAAAAGCATGTTACTATTCAAGACACAACGGCATGAAAACAAAACTGGGAAGCTTAGAACAGTGTATAGAGGCTGCGGTGACGGGAAAATGGAGCTGAAAGGAAGAATAATCTCAAAAGGAGTTGCGGAAGGAGAAGCCTTAACCACCTCACAACCAATCTCGTTTTACGGTGGAGTAGACCCTGACACTGGTGTGATCATAGAGAAGGGGCACGAACTCGAGGGAAAGAAGGTGACGGACAAAATACTGGTTTTCCCGAACGGTAAAGGGTCAACAGTTGGATCCTACACCCTTTACAGGATGAAGAAGAATGATACGGCGCCTGCTGGAATTATAAACGAAGAATGTGAAACAGTCGTTGCCGTAGGAACAATAATCTCGGAAATACCTTGCATTGATAAGATTGATATTTCGAAAATAGAGACAGGAGACACAGTTCGACTACAAAATGATATAATCAGAATAGAAAAGCGAAGGCTGCCTCGATAACCTGTTCTGGCTACTTTCATCTTTCTGAAAAAAACTTTGTTGTATCTGGAGAGCCGGTGACGTCCTGACGATAGACAATAGAGTCCATGTATGAGCGAAATTAGGAGAAGATCGGTGCATAGGCATTAAATCCACCAGCCTTAGATTATCCGTTTTCTTCACAAAACACAATTTCCAACCAGATGGTGAAGAGGATGAGGCGCATAGAGAACCTGAGCCAATCAAGATAGCAACTCGAAGTTTTTTGTCAAATTCGCGCGCTGGGCTGTTTAGAAATTAATTATGTGGCTTCTTTCTCTTATTTGGAGGGTTCTTTGGTCTTTTGTGAGTGCTTTCTTTGTTGAACTTGAGTATTCGTGGGTCCTTGATGTCTCGTTATCATGGAATGATGGAGAAAAACCCGCTGAGGAGGCCAATGGTGCGCGCGCTTGCTTCTTTCCTTCATATCCTTTCTCCATCTTGTTTTACGATTTTACGGTTGTTTCTTTCATTTTGAGAGTTTTTGTCTTTTGGGTTTCTTTGATGTTTAACTCTATCCATAGAGTTTCCTTGATGTCACTTCTTCACCTTATTGAGTGATGTAGTGTTTTGTTCTTCTTATTAGGCGTGGTTGGTGTTGTCTAACCGCTGTTAACGCCACAACACCAAACTATATTTATAAAGCCCTTAAAGAGAAAAGGTGAAAAGCACCTTAATAGAGAAGGAATAAAGTTGGCTAAGGAAACAAGAAAGCGCAAATCAGACCATATCAAGATCTCCCTAACCCAGAATGTTCAAGCAAGAAAAACAACAACTGGTTTCGAAGACATACATTTTGTTCACAAGGCTTTACCAGAAATTGACAAGCAAAAAATAGTTTTGTCCACAACCGTTTTTGGCCACAAGTTTGCAGCGCCAGTAATTGTAGGTGCCATAACTGGCGGAACGGTGGAAGCAACGAAAATTAATGCAACGATAGCTGAAGCTGTGGAAGAACTGGGTTTAGGAATGGGTGTTGGGAGTCAACGAGCGGCAATTGAAGATAAAAAACTTGAGAAAACTTTTGCAGTAGCTAGAAAAAAAGCTCCAACAGCCTTTCTAATCGCAAACATCGGTGGAGTGCAACTCGTGAATGGATACGGCCTAAAGGAAGTTAAAAAAGCAATGGAAATGATTGAAGCAGATGCCATTGCGGTACACCTAAATCCGCTACAAGAGGCAATTCAACCAGAAGGTCAAACAAACTTCGAAGGAGTGCTTGGAAAAATAGGTGAAGTTGCACGAGAACTGGACAAGCCAGTAATAGTGAAGGAAACAGGCGCTGGCATTGCAGCTGAAGATGCAAAAAAACTTGAGGATGCAGGTGTGAAAGGCATAGATGTAAGCGGAGTGGGTGGCACAAGTTGGGCAGCGGTTGAGTATCACCGTGCCAAGAGACATGAGAAAAATTTCCAACACAGACTAGGCTATGTTTTCTGGGATTGGGGCATCCCAACAGCCACAAGCCTTGTTGAGGTTACCCAAACCGTAGGAATTCCAGTTATAGCCTCCGGAGGAATACGTGACGGAGTGAATGCGGCTAAGGCTTTAGCCCTAGGTGCAAACTTGACAAGTCTTTCCCAACCAGTATTACATGCAGCAGTTAAAGGCGTAGAAGAAACAAAGAATGTACTTTCACTCTTGATAGAAGAAATGAGGAATGTAATGTTCCTCGTAGGAGCAGATTCTATTCAAAACTTGCATAATGTTTCACTTGTAATAAGAGGCAAAACGGTGGAATGGTTGAGGATTAGAGGGTTTGATACAGAAAGATATGCGAGGAAATGGAGGAATTAACCCTTTTGGATATCGAGAGATTTCTTGAAGAGAAGGCTGCTTTAATAGATAAGACTATTGAGAAGTATGTTCCGAGGCTATTCTCAGAAGATGCGGTTGTTTTCAGAATTAATCCGCCGTGTTACGCCTACAACTCGGAGGCCTTGAACAAAGCAGTTGCTGGGCCTATCTGGGAGTTTCTTGATAGAGGAGGTAAAAGGTGGCGTTCAAGCCTTTTCCTGTTAATCCTAGAGGCCTTGGGCAAAGGCTCTGAAGATTTCGTTGATTTCGCTATTATCCCAGAGGTAATTCATAATGGAACAATAATAATAGATGACATAGAGGATGCATCTGAACTTCGAAGAGGAAAACCATGCACATACAAGATTTACGGCTTGGACATAGCCATAAACGCCGGAAACGCCATGTACTATCTACCCCTACTACCACTAATAGAAAACAGAGAAAAAGTTTCCACGAAGAAACTCTCCAGAATCTACGATATCTACGTGAAAGGGATGATTAACTTAAGTCTCGGTCAAGCAATGGACATATCGTGGCATAGAGGCATGGCAAATGCTGATGCAATAGATGAAAAAGACTATTTACAGATGTGCGTCTACAAAACTGGAACCTTGGCAAGGATGGCTGCAGAAATCGCCGCTGTACTGGCAGATGCAAACGATGAACTTGTCGAAAAGCTTGGGCGATTCGCCGAAAGTATAGGTGTAACCTTCCAAATGCAAGACGATCTCCTAGACTTAACTAGTCCAGAATTTACAGAAAAAAAAGGTGGTCACGGACAGGATATAACCGAAGGAAAAAGAAGCTTAATAGTTATCCATACCTTGAAGGTTGCTAACGCCGAAGACCAGGAAAGACTTGTTCAAATCCTGAAAATGCACACTTCACATCAGAAGCTCAAAGATGAAGCAATCGCAATAATGCGAAAATATGGCTCCATGGAGTACGTTAAACAGGTTGCAAGGAAAATGGTTGAAAACAACTGGAGAGAAGTTGAAGAGCTTCTGCCAGCTTCAGATGCTAAGCAAAAACTAAAAGACTTCGCAAAATTCATGATCGAAAGAAAGATCTAAACCGTAAAAAGAGCGTTAAACCATTTGGTTTCCCAAGAAGACACAAAACTTAGAGAACTTATTCGGAAACTTGCTTTACTAAATGCTGTAAGACATGACGGCAAAGCACAAACAGGCCCGGTCATTGGAAAACTTCTAGGCGAAAAACCAGAATTGCGGGCAAGAGCGAAGGAAATCATCCATCTTGTTAGTGAAGTTGTTCATAAAGTTAACAATCTTTCGTCAAAAAAACAAAAGAGTATTGTTGAAGAGAGATGGGCGGAAGCCCTTGTAAAGGGCAAGGTTGAGGAAGAAAGACGTCTTCCACCTTTATCCAATGTGAGCAAGTATGCTCAGGTTATTACGCGCTTTTCGCCAAATCCCGACTGTGTTTTGCACCTAGGCTCAGCCAGAGCTATAGTATTGTGCTACAAGTACGCACGCATGTATAATGGGAAATTCATTCTTCGTTTTGAGGATACAGACCCGAAACTTAAAAGGCCTGTTTTAGAGTTTTATGACCGAATCAGGGAGGACTTAGCTTGGCTCAAGTGCAAGCCAGATGAAGAATATATCCAAAGCGACAGGATCTCTATCTATTATGAGTATGCCGAAAAACTGCTGAAGGATGGCAAAGCATACGTTTGTACATGTTCGCCCGAACAGTTCCGTGAAAAAGTGTCAGCTGGTAAACCATGCAAATGCCGTGATTTGCCGCCGGAAGAACATGTCTCAAGGTGGCAATGCATGCTTGAAGAGGGTTATAAGGAAGGAGAAGCCGTAGTTCGCGTAAGAACGGATTTGGGCCATCCAAACCCAGCGGTTCGAGATTGGCCTGCGCTTCGAGTTATAAATTCGGAAAAGCATCCTCATCCACGAGTTGGAAGCAAATGTCATGTTTGGCCACTTTACAATTTTGCGTGTGGTATAGATGATCACCTAATGGGTGTAACTCACATTATCAGAGGAAAAGAACATTTGACAAACATGGTTCGGCAAAACTATATGTATAAATATCTGGGCTGGCAGTATCCAGAAGCCATACATTATGGTAGACTTAAGATTACAGGAGCTTCTCTAAGCAAGTCAGAAATAGTTCAGGGAATTAGGGACGGCCTCTATGAAAGCTGGGATGACCCACGCCTAGCAACCTTCGCCGCCTTAAGAAAGCGGGGAATAACGTCTGAAGCCATAAAAAAGTTGATAATTGATGTAGGGCCGAAAACGTCAGACGTAGTCATAAGCTGGGAAAACCTGTACGCATATAACAGAAAAATCATAGATCCAAGAGCAAACAGATATTTCTTCGTCGAGAATCCAATACAGTTAACGGTTAGAAATATACCGAAGTCGTTCACAGCGAAACTAAGCCTACATCCAGACCATCCTGAAAGAGGATTTAGAGAATACGTGATAGAACCTAGGGAAGATAGCTCTGCAGACTTTTGGGTTTCAAGAAATGATCTGAACGCTTTGGGAGTTGGAAGATTAATACGTTTCATGGAATTATTCAACGTGAAAATCGAGGAAGCAGATACATATTCCGCTGAAGCATCCTTTATGAGTGAAGCATACGAAAAGGCAAGGAAGGCTAAAGCACCGTTGATTCATTGGGTTCCCATTGGAGTTGGCATGCCTTGTCAAGTTGTTATGCCAGATGCAACCATAGCTGAAGGAATCGCTGAAACCTACTGTAAACAATTAAAACCTAATGATACAATACAGTTTGAGAGATTCGGCTTCGTAAGAATTGAAGAAATTAACACGAAAGTGATAGCTTACTACGCTCATAGATGATAAGGAAGGTGTAAGAACATGCGTAAACAAGAAAAAATAATTGTGTGGCCGGTTTATTTTGATTCAACAAGAACAAGAGGTGCAGGGAGAAGAGTTTCCAAAGGTCTGGCTGTGCCTTATCCAAAAATTTTGGAAATAAGAAAAGCTGTGGAAGAACTGGGTCTGGATTATGAACTCCTTTTGGATGCTGGCTACCCAAAGACTCCGTGGCTGAAGACAGGCATGCTTCTGACGGCGAAAAACAAATCCAAGAGTAAGACAATTAAAAAGATTGCTAAGCAGCTGTTGAAAGTCCGCAGTGCAGCTGCGAAAAAATAACGTTTAATTCATCTTTTCTTGGCTGATTAGAACGGCGTTTATTAACCCATCTTGTCCTGGACGCGACGTAACACGTGCCAAGCCTATGGTTGTTTCTATGATTGCTCCCTTTGTTAATACTCCTCTACGATCGTAATCAACATTTGCCGGGTTCTTAACAACACGTTTGACTTCAACTTTTTCTGTTTTTCCACTTTTAGGATCTGCTACACACACGTATTTGTCTCTTAATATTTTTGTCTTAGTGTTCCCGCCTTTTTTTCGTTCAACCTTCCGTTTCGGCTCATCCAAGATGGTTTCAGCTGGAAACGAGCCTAGCTCAAATTTCCTTTTCTTCCTATGAGTTCTTTTTCTGCCTCCTGAAGGTTTTTTTTTGCGAGAGTCACCATGCCAAACCGACATTTTTATTTCCCCATTAGTGCTGCTGGATCTAACTGTCCCCTACCATTCATTGTTTAGAATATAAACCTATCCACCTTGTTTCGGATGGTTTTGTTTCTCCTCAACTCTCATTTCCTGTTGGAAAACCTTCTTTAGCTGTCTTTTCATGGCTGGGAGTTCATGGCTTAAACCGAAGTAGTCAGCAAAGTATCCGGTTGTTCTCAGAAATGTTGAACGTCCCTTTCTCTCGCCCACGACTAAATCCATCTCTTTCAACTGTTTGATATGACTGTATGCATGACGCCCTCGCATTTCAGCAACTCGTCTTTGGGAAACTGGCTGTCTATAGGCCACGTAAGCAAGCGTCTTTAATGGACCTGTGGAAAGCAGCGGTCTCTTAACAAGTTTTTTGACATGAGGGGTAAATTCCGGCTTTAACTGTAGAACATATCTTTCATCCTTCACCTGAAGTATTTCAAGGGATGTGTTCCTGCTTGTATATTCTTTCATAAGCATTTCTGCAAGCTTTCGGACTTTGTTTTTTGAACGGGTTTTCAGGACTGAACATAATTCTTTAAGATCTAAGGGTCGGCCTGCAACATACAATGCAGCTTCTACCAAAGCTAGGTCCCGCTGATTTTTCTCTACGGCCTGTTTTTTCTTGAAAGCTTTGTCTAGCTTAAATGATTGTTTTTCCAGTGTCTGCAACACTCAGATCTCCAGATAGCTATGTATATCTGTGAGAGCATTTAACGTTAAGGCCATTGCGTGCACTTGGTTTATTTTTATGCTCTTGTGCTCAGCCTTTCCAGTTTTTCTCGTTCTTCCCTTATGTCCTTATCTTGCACTCTTTGGAATAGAACCGTAGGCTTGTCAATTTTATGTTTGCTGGAGATCTTCAATTCAGAGGCTGTATTCCATTTTTGTTTATGCACAGTTTCTTCCAAGTTCAGTTGTTTCCAAAGGTTTTCAGCCGAGAAAGGTATGTAGGGTTCCAACAGGATGGCTAAGCTTCTAACCACGTTAATGCACAGGTAAAGAGTTGTCTTCGCTTTCTCCTTGTTAGCCCACGGCTTTTTCCGCTGGAAGTACTGATTGCAGGAGGAGGAAAATTGGATGATCTTCTTTAGCCCTCTGCTTAATTCTATTTTATCGATTTCTTGTGTCACATCGTTAACCGCTACTTTAAGTTTCTCTATTAGTTGTCGATCTAACTCATCAAAAGCCTCAATCTCAGGAACTTCTCCATCGTAATTTGACCAGATGAAAGTTAAAACTCGGTGTATGAAGTTACCAACATTAGCTATGAGCTCATTATTTATTCTTTTTTGGAAGTCTTCCCAGTCGAAGTTCACATCCGATTGACTGTAAGGTGTGATCGCCGCTAAATAATATCTTAGATAATCTGGAGGAAACTTATTGATAAACTCTCTTACACTTATATACCAATCTCGACTCTTAGAAAATTTCTGCCCTTCAAGCGTAAAGTAACCTCTCGTTGGGATGAAATCAGGTAATCGAAACTCTCCAACTCCCATTCTCATGGCAGGTAGAAACAGATAATGATGATACACTATATCTTTTCCGATGAAATGATAAATTTTTGATGAGTTCCACGCTTGTTTTCCGTCTAATCCTTTGTCTCCAAAATATTTCAGGACAGTTGAAATGTAGCAAAGGTGGTTGTTAAACCACACGTAAAGCTTTTTTCCTTTTGCCTCTTTCAAAGGGATAGGTATGCCCCAAGGTATGTCACGGCTTATGTCCCAGTCTTTCAAGCCTTCTCTTACCCAGTTCAGCACATAATTTTTAGCTTCTTGTTGAAGGCTCTCGTTTTCCATCAACCACTTCTCAAGATGATCCGAAAAATCGGCGAGCTTGAAGAAATAATGTTGGCTTTGTTTTCTCACGGGTTTTGAGCCGCAGATGGCACAATGGGGATCCAGAATTTCTCCAGACTGCAACGTCCTTCCACATCCTTCGCAGCTATCTGAATATTGTCCAGTTGCACCGCAGTAAGGGCATATACCTTTGACGTAGCGGTCGGGTAGGAATTTCTTGCAGTTTTCGCAGTAGGGGTTCCACACAAATTGTTTGTAGATATATCCTTTTTCGTAGAGTTTTGTGAAGAAATATTGTGTGAGTTCTATGTTTTCTTTGGAGCTTGTTTTATAGAATATGTCAAAGGATATTCCTATGTCTTCGAAGTCTTCAATGTCTTTCTTGTTCCAATAAGCCACAAATTCTTCTGGGCTTATCCCTGTCCGTTCAGCTTCTACTAGTATGGGTGTCCCGAAATCGTCTGTAGCGCTTACATGAATTACGTTGTCTCCTCTTAGTCTGCAGTATCTCACAAATATATCGGCTGGTAGATATGTAGAAGTGATATGTCCCAGATGGATTTCGCCGTTTGCATATATTAACCCTGTTGTTACAATGATTTTTTTGATTGCAAGCACCACCCGAATTCGCTACAAAATGGTTACAGTCATCATATTTAAACGCAACTTCACATGACTGAAGTGAAATTTTTAGGAGCGAAAGAAATCCTTCAATTTACTTCACAACTATTTGGATTCCATTGGATCAAGGTTAATGGTTATGTATATCTCTTCGGATTCCTCGTCTTGCCATAGGTTTATCCTTCCATCCTGCGCCAAGAACAACAAAACAATAAATGTACGGATGGCTTCAAACCGTGCCTTGTTTTTAGTCAAAATGGAGAACTCTATTATCCCTGTCCCTTTCACCATATGCGAAAGGGATGCGTGGAGCTTTTCCATTTGCAGTTCAATTTCCATTAGATACAAGTCTAGCTGTGGTAGAATTTCTGAAGGGGTTGGCAGAATGGGTTCTGGAAAGGTTTTTGATAGAGGGGTGAATTTTTCACCTTTTAAAACATCGTCTAGAACTTCCAGCAGATGTCGTATGGTTGTTGAAGTTAACTCATGTCTTAACGGTAGAAATAAGGGTGGGGGAAGAAAATCTTTTGGAGGTTTTGGCGGCGGAGGTGGTTCTTCAAGTTTCAACAGAAGCTTTGACTTCATCAAGTATATGAGAGCTGAAGAATCCAAGGCTACGCCTGATGCTCTGAAGTCTGTTTGTCCAGTCTTTTCCATTTCTTTAAGGAATGATCTGAGCAAATATGCAATGTTGATGTTCCAAGGTGTGAGTTTTTCAAGTTTGCTAAATTCAAAGAGAATGTTTAATGGCGGACGCATATAGAATGGTTTTTTAATGGTTGCAGCCATCAGCTTGGCACCTCCAGAAACTTTGCTGAAACAACGTTTGAAACTCCGTTGCGCCCATAAACTCCATAGACTTTCTGGGCTTTATTCACCATTTCAGGCTTCAATGTGATAGCTATGAACTGGGTTTTATCTGATTCTTCTAGGAGTAGGTCAGCTAGTTTTGATACATGGAAAGCATCCAGATGTGCATCTATTTCGTCGAGGATATAGAATGTAGTGGGGGTAAACTCCTTTAGAGCGAATATGAAGGCAACAGCCGCTACTGAGCGTTCGCCACCGCTGGCTCCACTCACGACTATTGAAGGCTTGTTTGGAAACTGAACAAGCATGTCTATGCCGCCTGAGAAGGGGTCATCTATATTTTCAAGTTTTAATGAGGCATCTCCGCCTCCAGTAACCTTTGAGAAGTATTTTTGAAGATTTTGATTGATCTTTTCGAAGGCTTTCATGAAGACCTTACGTTTTTTCTGTTCAACTTCATCCATGAACTGCACGATTGCCTGTTTTTCCCTTTCAAGTTCGTTCAACCTTAAAGAAAGGTCTCTATACCTTGAGATCTGTTCGGCATAGTGGGACAAGGCAAGCTGGTTTACTGCGCCAATTCTTTCAAGTTCAAATAGCATCATTCTCATGGATGTTTCGGCTTCCTGAACCTGTTTCGGCGTTACGTCCAATGGCTGTTCGTAGCCAAATTGCTTAAGCTGATTGTAATGTTGCTGAAGCTGAAGTGATGATGTTTGAATTTTCAGTTGGAGCTGGTTTAACAATCGATCAGCTGGTTCATATTCCGAGTCAAGCTTGTGCAGTTCTTTGTCTATGTCATCTATTTGAGCTGTGAATTTCTTGGTTTCTTCCCTTGCTGATAAGACGGTTTTGGAGAGTTCAATACGAGTTTTCTCAAGCTCTGTAAGCTCATGATTTAGCGATTCTCTTTCTTGCAGTGCAATCCCTACTTCCTTTTGAACTTTTCTTAGTTGCTGTTCAACTTTTGACAGTTGAATTTTCGCGTTCTTATATCCAACCCTTAGAACGCTGTCGAATTGTGATTGAAGAGTTGAGATTTCTGTTTGAATCGTGCCTAGCCTCTGTCTTAAAATGATTAGTTCTTCATCTCGTTTTCCCTTTTCAATTTCCATTTCTTGAATGTGAGTTGGATCAGCCTTCTGCCTTAGCCCAGCTAGATCCTTCTGAAGTTTTCGCATCTCCTTTTGAATAGAACTTCTTTCGGCACTGTGAACCCACATCGATGATTTCTCGTTTTCAATTTCCTTCTTAAAACGTGCAACACGATTACCTACTCGTCTAATGTTAGCTCTTGATCTTCTAGCACTTCTTTTAACCCTTGCAATTTCACCATCAAGTGTGGATATAGTTTCCGACAGCCGGGCAATTTCAACGCGAGTTCTATCAATTTCCTCGCCAAAAGAAGTTACATCACTGTTTCTTCTTGAGAGATGCTGGTGAAGGGCCTCGACAGCTTCATCAAGGCTTTTGATCGCAGCTTCACTTGGAATAATAGTGGAAAAATCTATTGGAGCACGATAATAACCGCTTTCAAGAGCACCTCCAGCTTCATACAGGTCTCCGTTAACTGTGACAGTGCGGTAGCCTTCACCAGATAGAGCTAGAGCGGTCTTGTCGTTTGAGACTATTAATGTGTCACCGAAGACGAAATTAACGGCTGGCTCATACCGCTTTGCACACTTTACAAAGAACGAAGCAGCACCGTCAACACCTCTTTCTTCCGGGGTTTCCAAATACTTACGGCTTGGCACTCCTTCAGTGAGGATTATTTTTATTCTTCCAAGTTTCATTTTTCTTAATGTTTCTATACACGTGAACGCTGAGTCAAAATCCTTAACTACTAAGGCGTCAAGCCATCCTGACGCCGCAGCTTCTATTGCCTGCTCATGTGTATTATCCACTTTGATTAGATTCCGTAACCTACCGTATACGCCGGAGATAACACCTAAATCACCTAGTTCCTCAATGCTTCTCAGGGCTTTTTCTTCCGCTGCAACAGTTGCTGCAAGTTCTCTTTGTGTCACAAACTCCACTACAGCTTCCCGTGCCGACTCAGCTATTTTCCCAGCCTTAACTATCTCTGTCTCTACGGTTTTTTTCTGTATACTTCTACGTTCACGCATTCGTTCCAAGTTTTTTAGGCGAGTATTCTGTTCCTTTTGTACTTTTCTAAGTTCAGTCAATGAATTTTCCAGTTCAGTGAATGTTGATTCCAATGCTTCTTTTCGCGTAACTAGGTTTTTCAGTCTTCTTCTACGGATTTTGATAGCTTCTCTGCTTTTCGCATTTTCGGACTTTAAGTATGTAAGCTTCTTGTAGTGTGCGTCAAGTTGATGCTCAATTTCATGAATTCTTCTGCTGTTTTCTCCAATTTTTTCCCAAAGCTGAGCTGACTCTTCAGCTAAGGTGTCACGCTCAGCCTTTTTTTCAGTGATTTCTTTGGATATTCGATCATATTTGCGTCTTAGACGCCGAATCTTCAGACGGTTTTCACGAATCTCTTTTTTGATGGATTGATATTGCTCAAAATTGTTTTCTCTAACCCGTGTTAATCCTTCAAGGCTTGCTGTTCCTGAACTTATTTTTGTTGTCAGCTCAATTATTTTCGATTTCAATTCGCCGATTTTTATCTGAACCTTTATTACTTGTGAACCGCCTTCTTCAACCATTACTG
>DAOVQA010000076.1:0-5788 GCA_030628925.1 Candidatus Bathyarchaeota archaeon
ACACAAATTCAACAGGCTATTTCACCACAGTATTTACTGCGCCGGATGTAGCTTACACAACCAACATCAGAATTATCGCAACTGCTTCAATAGAAAATGCAAGCATAAAAATGATTTCATTGAACGGTGGAGATTTCACGGATTCTATTGGAGACACAAATTCAACAGGCTATTTCACCACAGTATTTACTGCGCCGGATGTAGCTTACACAACCAACATCAGAATTATCGCCACTGCTTCAAAAAACGGATACGCCGACGGTTCAGACTACAAATACTTAGAATCCTTGCCATCACTTACTGTTCAAATCACAGCTGATCCTGCCACAACCAAATCCGAAGAAAAAACGCAGATCACAGTCTACGTTAAAAGTGATGAACAAACCGTATCTAACGCAGCAGTTTCAGTATCCGCCAGCAACGGAAACCTTTCCACCACAACAGGAACCACCAATTCAGACGGCCTCTTCCTACTTGACTTTACAGCTCCCCAAACAATAACTCTCCTCAGCATCACCATAACAGCATCCGCTGAGAAAACTGGATACATGAGCAGCACAGGACAGGCAGTGATAAATGTAGAGCCAAAAGTACTTGTCGTCAGCATCACTGCAGAACCCAGTACCACGTTTTCGGATGCAACAGTAAGCTTAACCGTTCATGTGGAATATGGCACAGCAATTTCCAATGCTAATGTCACCCTAACATCAGAAACCTTCTCTACAACTGGATTAACCAACGCATTCGGCGATGTAAAATTCACTCTCACAGCGCCCCAAGTAAATGAATCATCCAACATTACTCTCACAGCAAAAGCTTCAAAGAGTAATTATGCTAACGGACAAAGCCAACTACAAATAACTGTTAACCCTGGACAACTCAATATTCAATTAGGAGTCACCGAATCCATACTTGATTCAGAAGGCTCAACAATTATCCTCGTTTATGTTACATGCAACAATGTATCAGTCAAAGATGCCTTAGTCACTATGTCGTCTAACCATGGAAGCTTTCCAGTATCAACAAACCTTACTGATTCACAGGGCTATTGCAAATTCGTCTTTAACGCTCCAAGAACAAATGTGCAACTTAACGCAACTGTAACGGCTAACGCAACAAAAAATGGATACATAAGCGAAGAAAACCAGATAACCTTGACTGTGTCACCGGAAACTGGAGGCGGCTGGTCACTAATAACAATACTTCTCATCATCATTCCAATAGTGATTGTGGTTATAGTTGCTGTGTTGATTAAGTTAAAGGTTATCACGTTCTCAGCTGAGGGAGCACGATGAGTAGCGTATCGTCAGACACAATACTTAATAGACTGAACACCTTAAAAAGATAGGAGAAAAACAAATGGCCAAACTACGGGTTAGAGAGAAACTAGCTAAACTGAAAACATTCAGAATCAAAATCAACGTTGGAAAACAGGAACAAGTAACCATTCCACCAGCTCCCCCAAAACCCATACCCAAAAAATTCAAAATCGTCAAGAGATACCCACTCTATGAACCCTTTGCCCACGTCGCCATAGCGCAAAACCCGAAAACAGGCGAAGTCCAATACATACTAGATGAACTTCAGCTTGACTCTGTTGAAAGAAGCCTTTACAAACGCATCTTGGACATTTTGCTTGCAGAAATAGAATCACCAAAAGAAGAAATCCTAGACCCTAGAAAATTCTTCGCAGAAGAAGCAAAAAAGATTGTTGACAAATATCGAATAAGCTTAGGCTGGCTACCAGACGTTTCATGGTACAAAATCCTCTATCATGCTGAAAGAGACCTTGTAGGCTTCGGTAGAATTGACGCCCTCATGCGAGACCCAAACATCGAAGACATTTCATGCGACGGAGTTGGCAGACCAGTCTACGTTTGGCACAGAAACTACGAAAGCATCGAGTCCAACCTCAAATTCAGAAACGATGAGGAACTCGACAACATCGTCGTCAAACTTGTTCACATGTCTGGAAAACATGTAAGCTCAGCATTCCCAATAGTAGACGCTTCTCTACCCGGCAAGCACAGATTAGCGGTTTGCTACAGACATGAAGTTACACCCTTCGGAACAGCCTTCACCATCAGAAAATTCAGAGAAGACCCATACTCAATAATAGACCTGATAGACCTAGGCACCTTCTCAGAAGAAATGGCAGCATACTTCTGGACATGCCTCGAAAACAGAGCCTCCATAATGGTTCTAGGTGGAACAGCCTCTGGAAAAACCACCGCCCTAAACGCCTTGACATGCTTAATCAAACCTGGAAACAAAGTAATCACAATAGAAGAAACAGCTGAGCTTAACCTCCCACTTGAGAACTGGATTTCACTCATCGCCAGACAAAGCTACGGTCTAGGCGGAAGCAGAGTCGGCGAAGTAGCACTTTTTGATCTTGTAAAAACCTCAATGAGGCATCGCCCAGACATACTTATTGTAGGCGAGATCAGAGGCCAAGAAGCATACGTGCTTTTCCAAGCATTAGCCACAGGACACGGAGGCATGTGCACAATGCACGCTGAGAACGTAGACACTGCAGTCAAGCGTCTAACACAGAAACCCATGAACATTGCGCCAGCCTACATTCCTTTGATGAATCTTGTTCTATCTATTCAAAGAGTTAACCTAACAAAAGGTGGAGAAAAAAAAGCATACAGGCGTGTAATGAATATTAACGAAGTTGCAGACTTTGAAGATTACAGATGCACGTTTGAATGGAATCCAACAAAGGACGAGCACACATCAGCATTCAACAAAAGCATAATGCTCTCAGGTATTTCTGAAAGAATAGGTGTCAGCAAAAAGGAGTTGCTTGCAGAAATAGATAATCGCAGAGATGTTTTGCATTGGATGCGTGAACACGACATAAGAAGCTACAAAGATGTTGCCTCGATAATCGCAGAGTACTACGCTAGACCAGAAAAGATTTACGAAAAAATTATTGCAGGAGAAAAGGTGGAGACAATTGCGCTTTCTAGAAAGTCTTGAAGCTTGGTCCTTTCGCCTCTTCGGAGGAATAGCACCATCCTTCTTGAAGCGTATCTTCGAGTTTAGGAATTACTTGGAAAGAGCAAAAATCAAGATCTACCCAGAAACATATGTCTCATTAATGTTCTTCACCGCCATGCTAACTCTACCAATATCAATCACCGCTGTTGTACTGATATACCTTTATGGTTTCCTTCCACTAATCTTCCTAGTGCCTTTTCCATTTTATGTGATGATAGGCTTTCTGTTAATACCTATATCCCGAGCCAGCGAAAGAGCCAACAACCTGGAAAGAGAGATGCCCTTTGCAGCCACCTACATCAGCGTCATGGCATCAGGAGGCATAGCACCATACACAAGCTTCAAGCGGTTATCAACCGTTGAACTGATGCCAGCCATGAGAAGCGAAGCAAGAGAAATCGTAAAGGATGTGGAAATCTTCGGGATAAATCCTCTAACAGCACTTGAAAATGCAGCAAAAAAGAACCCCCTGGATATTTTCAAGGATTTTCTCGCGGGCTATGCCTCTACAGTCATTATTGGCGGTGACATAGGACATTTCCTTGAGAGAAAAGCTGAAGATATTTTCAAAGCTAGAGCCCTACGTGTTAAAGCTGCAGCTGAAAGGCTTGGAATGCTTCTGGAAACCTTCATCATTGTAATGGTGTTGATGTCACTCTGCTTCTACATTCTGTTCAGTGTAGAATCCATCTACAGTACGGGCGCGTCAAACTTTTCAGGCATACTCCTCTATACATATCTGTTCACCCCGATGCTTTCATTACTGTTCATCTACTTGGCACACAGCATGCAGCCTAAAACTCCGATAACAGACACTCGTCCATACAAGGTCTTCGGAGTCACCAGCTTAATAGGCATAATGCTTTTTCTGCTGTTCACGAACTTCATGGGATACATACAAGTTCCTTTCTTCAGCTCCCTCCAAACAATAATTGACTTACCTATTGCCATAGCTATCGCCCTAGTCGTTTCAACGGCGCCAGCCGCTATCGTATACAGCAGGATCTCGAAGAAAAAAGAAGGAATGGAAAGCGGTATCAATAGTTTTCTAAGAGATTTAACTGAAACCCGTAAGACTGGGTTGTCACCTGAGAACTGCATTGAAAGCCTATCCCGCAGGGATTACGGGGTGTTCAGCAAGGAACTACGAAAAATAAGTGCAGAGATTTCTTGGGGTATTCCCATACATAAAGTGATAATGGACTTTCTGAAGAGAACACGAAGCTGGATGACTCAAATCGTAATGTTCTTGCTAGTTGAAACAATAGACGTTGGAGGCGGAACAATTGCCATGATAGAGTCTTTGGCAAGATTCAACAACTTGACCCGAGAAGTGGAAAAAGAAAAGAAGATGTCGGTGCGCCCATACATTTTGATGCCTTACTTCGCTTCAATATTGCTAGTGGCAACAACAACGATGATGATAGGCTTCACCGCGGGCACTCTCGGCGCCCCAGCAGCTGCTGGCGTAGTCGAAACAGGACCAAGCCAAGACATCGGCCCGATGGTAACAATCTTCACAACCTCATGCATTTTCCACAGTTTCCTAATAGGCCTAGTCGGAGGCAAGATCAGCGAGGAATCCATTGCAGCAGGTTTCAAGCATGCTTCACTTCTGGTGGTGATCGCAGTGGTAGCTGCTAAACTGCTGCCTGCGTTCATAACATTCTAACTGGAGAAAAAAGGATGAAGAAAAGAATTCCATTGCGTAGATTCAGAGGGGATAAGAGAGCGATTAGCCCAGCAATTTCCTCAGTCATATTAACAAGCGCCATCGTAGTCTTGCTTCTTATCACAGTTGTTTTTGCCAACAACTTCCTGAATACCCGAATTGCAGAAAACGAGTTCAGCGCCACAAAGCAGTTTATGCAAACAGCAGCACTTCAAATAGACGATGTAGCCTGGACGATTGGACGTGCACAAACAATTCGTTACACAACCCAGTATGGACACGTTGATTTTGAATCTCTAGCTTTGAATTACACAATCTACGTGAATGACGTTTACTTAGCTAACTACAGTACAGGCATCATCCTATACAATATGCCAATAAGCAGATACTCCATCAGTGACAACTATTACAAACGCATATTTCCTTCTTCAGACGGCTCATTTCTCCAAATGGGCACGTCAGCACCAGTAAATCATGTTTTTGCTGTTGAAAAATTATCTATGCCAGGTCCCAAATACATTAGAGTAGTTGTTGTCCCTTCAATAAGAATGTTGAACGCGACAATAAACAATGTTAATTACTTCAGATTTTATCTGCCATGCCTTGTGCCAGGCAACCACACATACTATTCTCAATCTGTGACGATAACTGGAGAGAATGTCCATGTAAGAACAGAAAGCAAGGTTAACAACGTCACGATAACCCTTGCGTTTCCAAATGAGGGTTTGGGATTTGATTCTGAATTCTTCAATTTTGATGAAGTTGAAGTGAAGATTGAGGGTTTACAAGGCTCTGTTATTGAATTTTACTCAAGTGAGGTGAAGGTTTCGTTAGGGCTACATCTCTAGCTCGTAGGAAGGAAGAAAGATGACACACATAACCATCGAGTACATGATTATGATTCCGCTCTTGATAATGCAGATTTTCCTTTTTCCATTAACAGCAAGCTGGCTCATGAACATTTGGGTGGATTCACGCCGAAATCTTGCACTTCAAGACGCAGCAAGCCATCTAGGAAGCACAATACAACAATTATATTTCTCGCTGAACCATGAAACAATATCAACTGCTGGACCAGCAAAATACCTGCCAGAACTTCCACCATTC
>DAOVQA010000100.1:0-4658 GCA_030628925.1 Candidatus Bathyarchaeota archaeon
ACAATCTCGCAGTCCTTCGGAACCTCAACGTCAATGGTTTTACACTTCACCAACTCTGTTTTTTCCAGCGCATTCGCCATTCCCATCTCGTCAACGCCTTTTGGTAGAGACGTGGAAGCCGCGAGAAGAACAGCGGTTGAATTGCCTATGCAAATTGCGATGTCAAGTTCACCGCCAGACTTTTTAAGGGCAGTGTCAGTTCCCCTCTCTTCAACGATTCTGGCTACGAACCTGTTTTTATTCAGTAACATCAACCTATGGAAACACGTGTTTCTGCCCAACTCAGGACCCTTTACTACGCAAATAGCCGATGCAACGTATTTTCCACCGTCTTTTTCTGTGTACCTCATTATAGGAAGCTTTGTTAAGTCAACGTCTTTCTCAACTATTTCTTGGCATTCTCCCCTCTCCACAACATCGGGGGGTACAGGGTTTTCTATAGCATTGGATAATTTAGGCAGCAATTGTTCTTTCTCTATGTTCAAGGCTCTGGCAATCAGTTCTTTAGAAGAGACGAGTCCGCCTACAACAGGGATGTTTGATTCTTTCACTTTCTCAAAGAATACAGGTTTCTCGCCCAGAGCATCTATAATCCCCGCCATCTCATACTCAGTTGACACTTCTTTTTTTATTCTTGTTAATTCTCCATTTTTATCAAGCTGTTCCAGAAAACTTCTAAAACCCAATCTTCTCCCTTCCATAAAGGTAATTTCTTGTTTCTAATAAGGCTGTTTTCTTTATAGTTTTTCGATCCCGATCTTTGCTTTCAGTACTTTGAATCCCTCTTTTTCCATTGCTGCGGCAACCGCTTTTTGCAGTTCTTTTCCCGGTGTTAAAGCTACCATACAGCCTCCACCGCCACCGCCAGTTAGTTTTGCTCCAAACGCGCCGTGCTCCAGAGCTAAATTGATCAGATAATCCAATTCTTTGCAGGAAACTTCGATTTCTTGCAGTAAGCCGTGATTTTCGTTCATTAACCTCCCGATTTTTCTTAAATCGAAATCTTCTAAGGCTTTTCTCGCTTGGAACGCTAACGATTCTGCTTGATTGAACAGTGGATCGTATTTTTCTGGTTTTTCTTTCTTTCTTTCGGCAACGCTTGCAACCATTTTTTTTGTGTCAGCGACCACTCCGGTGTTGCCTATGACGATTTCAACGGGCTTCCTTATGTTCAGTCTTTCAATTGTGTTTGGGCATCCGCTTAAATTCTTCTTGAACCAGATTAGTCCTCCGTAGGTTGCGGCGGTGTTGTCGATGCCTGAGGGTGTTCCCGCGTAGGCTTTCTCAGCTTCGTAAGCGATTTCGTTGATTCTTTCATCTGATAAATTCATTTCTAATTCTTCTGCTATGGCTCTGGCGATTGCGACGCTGCTTGCTGCGGAAGCACCGATTCCGCTGAAACTTGGGAGATTTCCTCCCAACCGAATCTCTAGGAATGCTTTTTCCAAAGGGATTCTCATGGTTTTAAGCATTCTCTTAATTGACTCTTTTTGTTGCGTTCGTTTCTTTTCAGTGTAACCTTTTGCGCCCCTTCTTTCATCCTTTATGGTGATTCCTCCTCCAGTTTTTTTCACTTCTGCGTGAGCTGTTAAATCAATTGCAGAAACAATTCCTGGCACGCCGTGAACAACGAAATGTTCGCCAAACAAAATGACTTTTCCGAAACCAGAACCTCTTCCCATCGAAACCACCCAAATTACAAATCATCTCGAAGAATTTAAATAAATGGATTATGCAGGCTGCGAAGTTCAAGTCTTCAAAGAGGCTAAAGACTAAATTCACTTGGTATCAAACGTCTCTAGAAGATATACATGTTCTGGGGAGCGATCTAATAGACAAAGACTTTGAGGAATTATGGAACGAAATGCGAGGAAGCCGAAGAAGACAAAGGAGAAGATAATCCACTGTGTCATTGATATGAATATAGTGCGCGCAATCCCACGCTTTCATGACTTTCCAATTAGGAGGTTTCTTGGGAGCCAGATTGGGATATAATCCATGTCGCACATGAATTTTCCGATGACAACTGCAGCATACAAATATGGTCTTTTCTGGCTCATAGCTGATATGGTGTTTTATAGTATCCTTGGAATAGAAGTCGAGCGCGCGCGCGATTATGGACATAAATTCAATAACTCTTTCAGATAGGTTGAAAGAACTGGAAAAATACAGCTTAATCCAAAGAGAAGCACTCGCGGAAACACTTCCAAGAGTTGAATACTCTCTAGGCTCGCGGTCTATCCAACTCTCTATTTCTTCTCTATCAAAGTGCCTTTCACTTTCTCCCGTTTAAGAGCTTTATAGATATAGTTTGGCTTCGATGCATTGACAATAGTTACTGGAATTCCTTGTTCTACGACTTTGGAGAGCTCAGCCATTTTTCCGGACATGCCACCCGTAACATCACACACCGCTGGCTTGTCAAGCTTGGTCTGGAGTTCCTGCAACTCTTCTAATGTTAAGTGCTTGAACATTTTTGCGGATTTCTTAACCTTCGGGTCACAATCATATAGTCCATCTACGTCAACGCCCATTATGACACGTTCCGCATCCAGTTTCGTAGCAAGCATCGAAACAAGTTGGTCACCAGACAATATTGTGAACCCCAATTTTGAATCCAAGACTGCATCTCCATAAAGAACTGGTAGATAACCCAATTTCAACTGCATTCTTAAAGGCGCATCTTCAAAGTGTTGGATTCTGCCATTTTTCGTTATTATGCACGAGGAAGGAGTAATGCTTACTGCTGGTATGTTGCGCCATATTAGTGCATCCATGAAAAGTCCATTAAGCACGGTCATGACGTGATGTGTTTCTGAAAAACCAATTTTCTGCGTTTCTTCCTTAAATCCTTCCACTATGGCGTACCGTTGTGCAACGGGATGCCCGAAACTTCCTCCACCATGAACAATTATCAGACTTTGAATGTTTGCCCGTTGTATCTCTTCTGCCAAACGGTTTATGGCTTGCATTCGCACCTGAAGCTCTTCGCTCTTATCTGTGATTACGGAACCACCTATCTTCAAAATCGTTAATTCAGATTCCCTCAATCCTCACACCTTCATCTGTTTTCCTAGCTATGAAAGGGCTTCCACCAGCCCTCTGAACAGCTTCCAAAACTTGTTTAAGCCTCTCATTTTCTGCCAACGCTGTCATGCATCCACCCACCCCACCCCCCAACACCAGTCAATTTTGCTCCTAGGGCACCAGCTTTTCGTGCAGCGTTTACAAGCCGCTCTAATGATTCAGCTGAAACTCCTAACCCATAAAGCAGAGCATGGTTAATGTTCATTACACTCAGCTTAGAGGGTAACTTAAAGAGCATTTTTAGTTTGAGCCTTAATTCGTAAGATGGATGTCTTAAAAGTTTAGGTATGAGCTTCTTTAAAGATTTTCGACTTGGAGAAAAATTAATAGATAAAATAGAACAGGAGAATATGAAATTTTTACTCTGTGTTATGGCTGTTATTTTTGTTGTCTCCATTATACCTTAAGAGTAGTGTTCTTATGTTTATTTTCTTTTTTTTGCAATTTTGGAATTTAGAGTTTATGTGTAAACTTTAATAAAAAGTATGGTATACTTTTATCCACACTTATTTTAATATTCCAAATGATGCTAGGGCAACAATTTGAATGCGTACATGTACGCATTTTTCTATCTTATAATTCATTTGTTTAACAATATTTCCCCAAGTAGGTTAAGCATAACAATCAGATTATTATGCATTTAGAGCAATACCCTTGTTTTAACCTTCTTTTCTACCTCTCCAATTTTTCTATTTCGAATTCACAAACATTCTAGGGAGTTCATAGAAAGAAAACTTCACAAGAAAAAAAAGAGATAGTTAAACGGAATCAATATTTCTATTCGGGCTCTATTATGACTGCGGTACCTGTTGCGGATATCATCATGATTGTTTCCGCCATGTTAGATGTTTCTATGTCCATGCCAACGATTGCATTTGCTCCGATCTCCTTCGCTTTTTCTATCGCCCTTTCCATTGCTTGAACTCTGGCTTTCTCTATCTCAGACGTGAAAGCCTTGATCTCTCCGCCCTTGATCGTCTGAAAGGCAGCCTTAAACGCCCCTCCAACTCCCCTGGTTCTGGGAGTGAGACCCGAAACTAAACCCAAAACTTTCTTGATTTTGTATCCAGCCACAGTAGGTGTCGTCACGACAATGAATTTGCTTTTGCTTAAATCGATAACCTCAATTATTGGTATATCTGCTTCAGTTTTATGACTTGTGGAAGAAACAATGGATGAAAATCAAGCTACTGATATTTCAATGCAGTATTGATATCTTCTGCTATCATCTTCCTTTTACTTTTCTCAATCAGATAGCTCTTCCCTGTCTGTAAATATGTGGGAAAAACTCTCACATCATTGTAGAAATATTCTTTTTTTCTGATCTTGTAGATAGAGCCACTTGGAACTATTCTTTTTCCAGTATTTCTCTTGGCTATGTAATTCATTGATTTTATGGCAGTGTCTCCCATGAGCAGAATAGCTTCAATACAAGGTAGCAGATCCATTTCACTTTCCAAAAGGCTTGAGCAATTCTCTATGGTCTTGGAAGTTATAGAATACTCTGTCTTTCCACACTTGATAGCTGTAGTAATATATACTCCTAGATCAAGCACATCTTCCATAGATGT
>DAOVQA010000117.1:0-4045 GCA_030628925.1 Candidatus Bathyarchaeota archaeon
GCGGCAGAGTTGGAGCAGCGCATAACTCACCAAACATGTGCTGGGCGTTCATTACGCCAGAAACCCAAGAGCCTGTAGCTTCTTTATCAGCAAAACTCTTGAAATAACATTTAATAGCACGGCAAATATGAGGCATTATTCTTAGTTATTGATGGCAGATGAGAGCGAGATGCTTAGAACCTCCTGAGTTCCGCTTTCTAGCTCAGAAAGCAGAAAGAAGCGAAATTTATTAGAGATGAAAAAGGAAGAACTGCAACAGTTAAGACTAGTGAGAACACGAAATTTTCTTCTGACACAAAAGTTTTAGCAGTATTTCAACATGATTTTTAGAGTTCATCTTATAAAGATATGATCATACCATTGTTGGATTAACTATGACAAGGATAGCCGTGTTAGACGCTGACAAGTGCAAGCCGAAACGTTGCAATAGAATTTGCTATCGTTTTTGCCCAATGGTGCGAACCCACAAGGAAACAATAACATTTGAAAACAACAAGGCAGTAATCGTGGAAGCTCTTTGTTCGGGATGTGGAATCTGTGTAAAGAAATGTCCCTTCAAAGCCATTTCAATAGTTAACCTTCCAGACGAGTTGGAAGTAGAGTGCAGTTACCGTTTTGGACAAAACGCTTTTAAGCTTTACAGGCTTCCAACACCGTCCTCTGGCATCGTCTTAGGTTTACTTGGACAGAACGGGATAGGTAAATCCACAACCCTGAAAATACTCTCCGGCGAGGTTAAGTTAAACCTTGGAGACTTCGGAAATCCGCCTGAGTGGGATGAGATAATCCGGCATTTCAGAGGCTCAACACTTCAAGACTACTTCCAAAAGTTGAGTGAAGTTAAACTGAAGGTTTCCCATAAACCCCAATATGTCGACAAGATTCCGAAAGTTATCTCCGGAAAAGTTGGAGAACTCCTGGAAAAAGTTGATGAACGAGGAAAGCTCAACGAGGTTGCTGGTCGGCTTGAGCTGAAACAGCTCTGGAATCGTCCCCTTGAGGTTCTAAGTGGAGGAGAATTGCAGCGTGTAGCAGTGGCAGCAACCATATGTCGCGAAGCCGACGTATACCTTATCGATGAACCATCAAGCTATCTAGATGTGAAACAGAGACTTGAAATTGCCAGAACTATAAGAGATCTAAAAAAAGATGAAAAAACAGTGATTATAGCTGAGCATGACCTAGCCATAATAGACTATTTGTCAGATCAGGTATGCATCTTTTATGGAGAACCAGGAGTTTACGGCATCGTATCTCACGTTCACGGTGTTAGAACAGGCATAAACATTTACCTGCAAGGTTACGTTCGAGATGAGAATATTAGATTTAGAAAAGAAGCAATAATATTCCATGAGAAGCCGCCTACAGTGAGCTCCGTCCTTGGCGAAACATTGCTGAAATGGAAGAAAATAAAGAAAACGTTCAAAGGGTTCAGACTTGTTGCTCACCCCGGGGAAATAAAAAGGGGAGAGATCATTGGAATCCTAGGACCTAATGGCATAGGTAAAACAACTTTTGTGAAGATTTTGGCTGGGCTCGAAAAAACCGATGATGGAAAAAAGTTTGACGAGTTGGAAATAGGCTATAAACCACAATACATTTCAGTAGAATATGAAGGAACAACACAGGAACTTCTAGCAAACATCGCCAAGGAAAATTTCACTTCAAGCTGGTACAAGACAGAAATTCTTAACCCTTTAAGGATACACACACTTTTGGACAGAAATATAGCTGAATTGAGTGGAGGAGAACTGCAGAAAGTTGCGATTGCAGCATGTCTGTCACGGAAGGCTGAACTCTATTTGCTTGATGAACCCAGTGCTTATTTAGATGTGGAAGAAAGATTGAAAATGGCGCGAGTTATTCGTAGGATTGTTGAAATGCATAATGTTACTGCCTTTGTCGTTGAGCATGATGTTGTTGTGCAAGACTTCGTAGCTGATCGATTAATGATCTTCACTGGGAAACCTGGAGTTGAGGGTGTAGCAAAACCTTTCACAACCCTGAGGGATGGGATGAACGCCTTTCTGAAAGAAATGGAAGTTACTTTTCGAAGAGACCCGACTACGAAGAGACCGAGAGTTAATAAGGAAGGCTCTAAGCTTGACAAGTTTCAAAAAGAGATTGGAGAACACTATTACATGCGTTCACTCCAGAGTTAGCCTGTAATCAAGAGTTTTGTTCAGATGGAAAAATAGGTGATAGAAGTGGAGGAAAATGAAAAAAAGCTATTGGAGGCTGCTCTGAAAGCTATGGGTAACGCTCATGTGCTTTGGGGCTGTAAAGTTGGTGCGGCTGCTCTTGCAGAAGACGGTGAAATCTATGGTGGCTGTAATATTGAAAGCTGGGTTTCAGGGCTTGGCGTTTGCGCTGAAAGATGTGCAATCAATCATGCTGTTTTACATGGGAACCGAAGAATCATAAAAATGGCTATAGTTATGTACGCAAACAGTCAATGTGAACCAAGACCTTGCGGATCATGTCTACAATATATGTATGATTTTGCAGAAAATCCTGATATTAGAATTATTATGGCGAAGGCGGAAAAGGACAGAATTCTACTAGAAACTGCCGAAGTAAAGACTCTTAGGAAGTTGCTGCCCTATCCTTTTAGGAAATAAAAGTGGAGACATCTCCCGCAACTTCCCTCTTTTTTTGCGGCGCGCGCGTCAGGCTCGCTTTCCTTTTTCCCAGTAATAAAGAAATAGATCCTTTACCCAGTTGAGGAATATTGGGTCCTTGCCTGAAAAGCCAGCGTAATCTGCCCTCCCATTAACGAAGCGGAAGCATACGACGGCCTCTTTTTCAGTTACCGCGATGATTGCCGGGATGTCAGAGAGACCTCTCAATTCGACGTTTTGTGCTGTTGCAGGTGGAATCGCAGCTGCAAGAAAACTTTCCGGAATAAGCATTTTGACTTTTACACGCTTTTGGATTCGCTCGCCCATTGTTTGGTTCATTAGCTCAGGGCCACGGCCATGTTCTGCTAATCCCCACGCGAATTGCTCAGCCTCCATAAACATCCGTTCCCCCTTGTTTATGTTCTCAAACGTGTCCATTATCAGGTTCGTTTGTGAAAGCTCGCCTATTCTGTTCACGAATTGTAGGGGAAGCCGCCAAACGTCGTGTGTCAAGAAGTACTGCTTGTGCTTGAAGACGAATTCTAAAGCGGAGGAAAGCCGCAACTCGAGTTTGCCGTATTGCGTTAGGGCGTACGAGCCTTCAGGCTGCCTTTGAACCAGCAGAGCTTCGCTGAGGCGGCGCAGTTGCCTGAAAGCTTCCGTTGCAGTCACGTCTAGTCGGCGGGCGATTTCATGCATCTTAAGACTTTTTGTCTGCAGTTCACGCAGTATGCTGAGCCTGCTTTCGCTTGCAAGCTCAAAAAACAGTTTTTCTATTCCTTCATCATTTTCCAATTTCTTATCACCGATGCTAAAGCCTTTACACTGCTGCTTACTTCTAAGCATCTTCGTCAAATAAAACTAATCACCTATTGGAGTCTTCTCAGTAAAGTGAGGCAGTTAGAATGAAAAGCAAAACAAAGGATAAAGAACGGGTCTTCTCTGTCGAGCTCAAGTCGAAGAGAAACCTCAAGAACGTCACCCTGACCAATGGTTCCCGCGACAGTGTCCTCGTGGAGGGTACAATAGGCGAATTGGTGCAAGCCACGTTCGCGGAAGGCATAATCCTGGAAGTCGTCGGCAAAAAGGGAATACTCAGAATAGATCTGGAAGAAGACGAGATTAAGAAAACAATTGATCAAGACCGAACCGAGGTGAAAAATCAATGAGAATACTTAGTAAGACGAGAGTTGCAGCTTCAACTATTGGCATTTTTGCTGGGCTTGGCGGCGCATCTCACGGACCCGGTGAAATGCTTCAGGGCAACATAGCTCCAAACGGAATCATAATAGAGGCTTGGCCTGAATTGACAGTATTAGCGGGTGAGCCTGCTATGACTATCGTACCGAACTTCCTCGTAACCGGAGTACTGACGATCATATTTGGCCTCTTAGCTGCAATATGGGCGGCTAAGTTTGTTCAGA
>DAOVQA010000124.1:0-3997 GCA_030628925.1 Candidatus Bathyarchaeota archaeon
TTTAGATTTTGGTGCATGTTATAGTAGAGATTAGTCTTGAGTTTTGTTTTTGCAGCTAAGAAATCTGTTGTCTTATTCATTGGAGAAATAATATGACGATAGGGTGTTTGGGTGGTTGTGGCTGCTAGAAAAGTTAATTAAAACCGCTATATTCTAGTTTTGTAGGGTTAATAGGGTGATTGTGTTGAGAAGGGAATTGCTGGTTTTAGGCACTGTGTTGCTGTTCATTGGAGTAGTGGCCACATCTATAGCGATAGGTATACAAGAGGAAAATGTGATCTCCGAGGATTGGGCTGAAACAAACTTTAATGCTTGGTCAGTTTCTGGCAACTTCACAAAAGGGAGGAAACTGTATTCGTATATCCAGCCCGGGGATTTTTGGAGTGCGGAACCCCAAGGTGGAATTAATATTCTTAACCTTTCAGTTACAATTCGAGATCCCGAGGGAGGTAAAACGGAACTCAGAGCTATATTCAGTAGCGATGCTTCAGCCCCAGACCCCAAACTTCACCCTCATGCAGTTCAGGTTGTTTCGAATGATGGAGGCTTAACTTTTGAAAAATCAAACGAGTTGGAAAAGATAGATGGAACGATTTGTTATAAGGAGATTAGGGGAATTGTCAATTGCGATGGAGTTTACAACGTGACATTCCATGGGGCAGGTCCTTATACGCCCTTGCCGCCTGCCGTTATTGGTCTTCAGAGTTTCTTGACAGAAAAGTTTTATCCATACTGGTTTGTTATTGTGGCAGGTGTAGCGTCTATGGTTGCAGGCGTGTTCTTATTAGTATGGGTGTGGAAGAACCCGAAAAATAGGAAAAAGTTGAAAACAGATGCTCGTTAGTTGAAAGCGTTTTTCACTTCTTTTTAGGCTTCACTGGTTTTCCGGAGAAAAGGTGGCATGCTACCATGTGTCCTTTACCTATGTCTACGAGTTTTGGTTTTATTTTTTTGCAGACGTCTCCGATGTATGATGGGCAGCGTGTGTGGAATCTGCAGCCGGAAGGCGGGTTTACTGGGCTTGGAATTTCACCTTTGATTACTACTTCGATGCGTTTTGAGGTTGGATCTGGGTCTGGTACGGCTTTCATTAGTGCTTGAGTGTATGGGTGCATTGCTTCGAAGATTACTTGGTCGATGGTGCCTTTTTCCACTACTTCGCCAAGGTACATGATTGCGAGGCGGTCACATACATGTCTGGCTAGTGCCAAGTCGTGGGTGATGTATAGAAATGAGGTTTTATACTTTTTCACTAGAGAGAGCATTAGTTGAAGGATTTCGGCGCGTATTGAAGCATCCAGCATGGAGACTGGTTCGTCAGCGACTATAAATTCTGGGTCGAGGACGAAAGCTCTAGCTGTGGCAACTCTTTGTCTTTGACCGCCGCTTAGTTCATGTGGATATCTGAATATGAACTCGCTTGGAGGAACTAGTTTAGCATCTTCAAGAATTGTGTAGATTCTTTTTCCCACTTCTTTCTCGTTAGTTATGCCTTGCAGTTTCATAGGTTCTGAGATGATGTCGCCTACTGTCATCCTCGGGTTTAATGATTCATAAGGGTCTTGGAACACTATTTGCATTTTTCGCCGTAATGGTTTCATGTGGGCTTCGTCGAGATGAGTGATGTCTTTTCCTTTGAAATAGATTTTTCCTGCGGTTGGTTCAAGAAGCCGCATGATTACTCTGCCTGTTGTGGTCTTTCCGCTTCCGCTTTCGCCTGCGAGTCCTAGGATTTCACCTTTCTTTATGTCTAGGTCAATTCCGTCTACAGCGTGAACATAAAGTTTCTGTTTGGAGGCTAAACTTTTGAAGAAGCCCAGTTTTACGTCAAACCATTTCTTTAAGTTTTCAACTTTAACAACGGTTTCCGTCATTGTATTCACCTACTCCTTAACAAGATAGCATGAGACAAAATGACCTTTAGATACTTCTTTAAATTGAGGAGTTTTTTTCTTGCAGATGTCCATTACCTGTGGGCATCGAGGAGAGAACCTGCAGCCTTTCGGCGGGTTTAGGAGATCTGGAGGAGAACCGGGAAGCGCCTTCATTTCTTGTTTCGGTGCATAAATACCTGGGAAAGCCGCTATCAACCCTTGAGTGTAAGGATGCATCGGTTTCTTAAACATTGTAATTACATCTCCCAGCTCAACCAGTTTTCCAGCGTACATTATAGCTAATTTGTCGCATGTTTCTGAAATAATTGACAGATCATGAGAAATCATTATCATTGCTAAGTCCAACCTTTTTCTCAACTCAGTCATGAGTTTCAGAACTTGGGCTTGGACAATAACGTCTAAGGCTGTTCCTGGTTCATCTGCAATTAGAACACTGGGATTGCATGCAAGAGCCATTGCAATCATCGCTCGTTGTCTCATTCCTCCGCTGAATTCATGTGGATAGTTCCGTGCCCTAGCTGGTTCTAGTCCCACCATTTCAAAAAGTTTAGCGATTCGTTCCTTCGCCTTTTTTTTGGTTACTTTGGTTTCATGACACCGTATTGCTTCTATGATTTGATCTTCAACCCTGTACATTGGGTTCATGGCGTTCATGGCGCCTTGAAATATCAGAGACATAGCTTTCCAGCGTATTTTGTTTCTTATCTCTCCTTCTGACAGCTTGGTGATATCTGTGTTCTTGAAAAGAATTTTGCCTTTCACTATTTTGCCGTTTATAGGTAAGATTTTTAGTAGAGATAAGGCGACTGTGGTTTTTCCGCATCCTGACTCGCCGGCTAGCCCCATTGCTTCTCCTTTTTTCAAGGAAAAATTGACGTCTTCAGCTGCTCTTACATTGCCTCTCTTGATAGAGTAGTGGACTGTTAGGTCTTGTACATCTAGTAAGGGCATAGACATTCACTTTTAGCCTTAATTCTTTTAAGGATAAGCAAACGTGCTTATATAAGCTTTGAGAAAAAGATGAGAAAAGCTATATCTTCTAGTTGTTATAGTAAGTCCTTGATGATTCTATGGAGGTTCAATGGAAAAACAGGAATATTCAATTATCGATGTTAGTGGATGTCATATGTCGATTTTTTGCTGAGAGGAGTTTTGCTGTTTCGTCTAATGGTTCAGGCGGAAAATACTTTGTGGTTGCAGGGCCGAAGCGTTTCCATCAGATTGCTGAGAACATTCGTGTTTCTGTGACCGGTAAACCAGATGATTTCACTGTTGAATTTGCTGCAGGCGCTCACTCGCGTCGTCTAGTTATGTTCGGTACTCTTACGTCATTTTTAGGTGGTGGCTCTTTCAGCTTGAAGGGTGCAAAGTCTAGAGAAGCTTTGGAGAAGCTGGAGCATGAGTTTTGGCCTTGTCTAACTGAGAAGATTCGCCAGTTAGAGGATTCGTCGCATCGAACAGGTCTACCTTGAAATCCGGTTTTCCCCTTTTTAGCGTCGTTCTCTAAGTCTTGGGTTCAGTATTTCGTCTAAGGCAAATCCTAGAAGGATAAATGCTGTTGCAAGGATTGCAATTGAAACGCATGGTGGAAATATCCAGAACCAATATTCTGTAAGGCCCTTAGTGACGGCTATTCCAGATACGTTGAAGTCATACAGTACTTTTCCCCATGATGGAATTGTTTTGTCGCCGAGGCCTAGCCAGCTTAGTGATGCTTCGGTGATTATAGCGCCTGGGACTGATGTTGCAAGTGTGACGTAGACTAGTGGGAAAACGTTGGGAATCATGTGTTTCGTTATTATGTAGAATTTTCCTCCACCGGCTGCTTTTGCGGCTTCAATGAATGGTCTTTCGCGGATGCTTAGCACCATTGATCTTACGGAACGGCTGAAGCCCATCCATCCAAAAAATGTTATAAGTATTATGATGTTCCACATGCTGACTAAGCCATATGTTGCTGACATAACTGAAATTAGCACGATGAACAATGGTAATGTTGGAAGGACTAAGAGTAGGTCGGCGAATCTCATGACAGTTTCGTCCGTAATGCCGCCTACATATCCGGCGATTAACCCTAGGAACAGACCGATCGTTGTTGAAAA
>DAOVQA010000061.1:0-6520 GCA_030628925.1 Candidatus Bathyarchaeota archaeon
AATATGCTAGTTTTCTTGGCAAATCCTAACGTTTCAAAAGTTACAATATGGTGGAACGGAAGTGACACAGCAATCCAAACACGATACGCGTATACTAACCTATACTTCGCAGACGACACAAGTAATGGAGTATTAGACAACGGAATTTTGAAACTTCAGTTTGGTAGTGGTTTTACATTAACCTCTACTGTTGGAAGCTCATCATGCACAGCCAAGTTCATGCGAATCAACAATGAAATGAGTATTTACGGATCTAGTTTAGCATACGTGATTCACCATGGAATTGTGAGAGACATAATTCATCAAGAAGCTGAATGGAGCGGTGGCGCCAACAATTGCCCAAACCTTTATGCACACATAGTATTGACGTTGCCAGCAAATGCGACATATTACACATACCGGTTAAGACTGATGTTTGTAGAATCACAACAGAACAGAAGCATATCGGATCTATCTCTCATACAACTGCAAACAACAATCTCAAAGGATAAGTGGGGCTCTGAATGGAGTGAAATCATAACAGAAAACGGAACATTATCGGGATCACCATTAATATCATACAATGAAGGCTTCTTCTACAATTTCTCTGGCAGCTTCGAAAATGGGTGGGCACATCATTGGAGCGAATTAATAGAAAACAACCATGGATTCGGAGTCATGATGAACACGCAACAAAACTTACAACTCTACGTCTTAGATGAAATTGCCGGGAATAAAACAGGCGGTATTAACATAGATAATTCATATAGCGGCAACGATCAAACAGTAACAATCGAAGTTAAACCAGCGTCATCACTAACCACGGTTTCCTTCACCCACGCTCTTGATGTGATGTGGTGCGGTGCAGTTGCAACCTTCGATGGAGATAGTCCCATATACCCCGATAATGGTGGAACAACAGGTTTATGGATAACCGTTGAGTACCCCCCTACAATAGCAGTAACCACTGGAAACTAAAACATGTTTATCCAAAATGTAGATTTCAAGTTCATACAAGTTAAATAACCAATCCGAAGATTTCCTACACAACAAAAGGTGAAAACATGTTGACAAAAAATGTGTTAAGATCTAGAAAAGCCATATCACCAATACTCGCAACGTTACTATTAATCGTCATAGCAGTTGCTGCCATAGTCGTCACATACGCATGGATAATGACATACATGAGCAGCGCAGGACAACAAGCAGGTGTGATGATGTACAAAGCAAACTGCAAGTTCTACACCGAAGGCAGCACGGACAAGATAGACATTGATATAGGTAACTCAGGAACCTCAGATACGAAAATAGCTAAAATCTACGTGGGAACCTCCTCAGGAACCCGAGCAGAGCAAACACCAACCCAAACATTACCATTATCACTTACCGCAGGTTCGATCGTAACAGTAACCATATACTACAACTGGACAGCCGGTACAGCATACTACTTCAGAATCCTATCTTCAAGCGGGCAAGCCCTAGAATTCCCAGAACAAGCACCAGCAGCATAGCACTCCCTTCCCTCTCCCTCCTTCGCAATTCAAGACTTGAAAACACTGGTAACCCGTTCAACGCTTATATTAGTAAGGCAAGCAGTTCTTAACAGTTATTGGTGTTTACCATGCAAATAATATTCGATGCCGCAAGAACCGCCATAGCTTTACTCTTCCTCATTTATGCATCTTGGAGCGACTATAAAACCCGAGAGGTAAGCAACACTGTTTGGATGGCGTTCGCACCAATCGCTCTTGCGCTAACTCTTCTTGAAATTTACATTTATGAGATTTCACAACTTCCTTTTTATGGGATGTGCTTCGGTCTAGCAACAGCATTCGCCCTAATACTTTTCTATTCTGGAGGCTTCGGAGGTGCAGATGCAAAGGCTCTAATGTGTCTAGCACTTGCACTACCATTCCATCCAGAAAAACTGATCAAGCCTTTCTTCGAAGCCTCACCAATCTCACAAATTTTTTTCCCGATGACAGTTTTCAGCAACTCCGTTCTGCTTGCAGCTGCAACAGCGATCTATATGCTTCTGCGAAACATACTTTGGCGGCAGAAAAACAGTGAAAAACTCTTTGACCAGGGACTTGAGGGAGAATCTTTCTGGAGAAAACTTCTGGTTTCAATAACAGGCTACAGAGTTCATGTCGACAAATTGAAGAAAAAATGGCATTTATACCCTCTTGAAGACATAGAAAACACTGAGAATGGAACTAAAAGAATGCTTATTGTACTACCAAAAGACGAAGGCAGAGACGTCATAGTTGAAAGATTAGCGCAAGCTGTTGAAAATGGAAAAATCCAGAACACTGTTTGGGCAACTCCAGGCCTACCCATGCTTATCTTCATCACAACAGGTCTAATCACCGCCTTACTCTTTGGCGATATCATCTGGATCTGCATTAGTCTTCTGCTAGGATAATTGAAAAGCATAATGAAAAAAGTTATTTGATTTCACCAACCACCTTGTCTCAGGTGCACAATAGTTGTTTGACTACCTCAAGGAGCTGCAGAGATTTCTGGACACTGAAATCGGAGAACCCGATGTAGTTGTCATGCCTGATTTTTTCCTCGACCGCATAATAAGCCTAAACTGCGACATCAAAAATTTTTCCAAAATGCTTCAAGAAGTGGTGAACCGTAAGGGCGGCAGCATAGACGGGATTGAACAATTAGATTTTAGGGGAGGAAACGCAGTAAACACAGCATCTGCTCTGGCTGTCTTGAAAGTGAAGGTTACACCCATAGTGTGCACAAACACACTGGGACTAAGACTAATCAGACTCCACCTCAATTCACCCAAAATTGACCTATCCCACGTAAAAATCTTTGACAGTGCATCAATAACAACTGCAATAGAACTTGAAAACAAAAAGGGAAAAACCAACGTCATGCTTAGAGATACCGGTGCACTAGCCGACTTTGGACCCCAACACCTAAATGACAAAGATTTTGAAGCTATAGAAAATGCAGACTATGTATGCGTTTTCAATTGGGCTGGAACAAGACATTTCGGAACAGAATTAGCTGAGACTGTTTTCCGCCACGCAAAAACTAGGGGTAAAGGCAAAACATATTATGATACAGCCGACCCAACACCCAACGAGGAGAAAATCCCGAAACTCATGAAGAATGTCTTGCAGAGTAAACATATTGACATTCTAAGCGTCAATCAAAATGAAGCAATTTGCTACGCATCACAGCTAAACGAAAAAATTGAAAAGCCTAAAAAAGGGTTAAAGCTTGATTTAGCAAAGGAATCCGCCAGGATCTTAGCATCACGCTTGTCAACAAGGGTTGACTTGCACACCACAAGTTTCTCAGCAACCTTCACAAGAAAGGGTGAAACAATTGTCCCAGCTTTCAAAGTTCCAGTTCTGAGGGTTACAGGCGCAGGTGATGTCTGGAATGCTGGAAACATCATAGGAGACGCCTATGGTCTCTCAGATGAGCTTAGACTTGCGCTAGCCAATGCAATTGCCGCCTACTACATTTCAAATCCTGAAGGAGCACATCCAACACAAGAACAACTATTGAAGTTCTGCAAAAAATTGAACCAGCAATTTCCAGCTGGAGCCTGCTAGTTCTTCAAGCATCAAAAGAGTTTTGCACAGAGTTTTTCAAGGTTCAAAGAAGTGTTACCAAATTTGGAGAGAGAGTGTTTCAGTTTGAAACAAGCCGGGATTTATGTTAGAATCATTTAAATGCTTTTGTATCTTACCATGGATTGGGAGAATATTTGAAATCCAGACTTTTCGGCAGCTCTGGAGTGCGTGGATTAGTCAATGTCGTTTTGACTCCACTCTTAGCATCCAAGATAGGCTTAGCAATTGCGACGTTTTCAGAAGCAGGAAAGATACTTGTAGGTCGAGATACAAGGGTCTCGGGTTTGATGCTTGAAAGTGCTTTAGTTTCCGGTCTTTTGGCTGGAGGATCAAAAACTAACTGTTTGGGTGTTGTCCCCACTCCTGTGCTAGCGTATTTAACTGGAAAACTGAAAGCTGATGTTGGCGTGATGATTACAGCCTCGCATAACCCCCCTGAATATAATGGGATAAAAATTTTCAGCAGTAAAGGCGTGGCATACAATCAGGAAAGCCAAAATGAAATTGAGGAAATAATTTGGAACGAGAGGTTTGAATTAGCGAATTGGCAAAGCATAGGTGAAGCTTCGTTTATCGATGAAAGTTGTGTGTACGTTAAAATGCTACGTAAAGCCGTCAAATTAGATAGGAGATGGCATGTAATAGTGGATCCTGGATGCGGAGCAACATGTCACCTTGCACCAGCTTCACTTGAAAGCCTAGGATGCAAAACAACGGCAATAAACGCGCAGCCAGACGGTTTTTTCCCAGGCAGAAGCCCTGAACCGAACGCTGAATCATTAAAATCTCTAGCTAGAATTGTCAAAGATTTAAGGGCAGATATCGGCATAGCCTATGATGGAGACGGTGACAGAGTAGCTTTTGTTGATGAGAACGGATGCTTTGTGGATTTCGACAGAATTTTAGCCGCGTACGCTGCATATGTTGTAAAGAGAAATCCCGGTGGAATCATAGTAACAAATGTTGAAGCATCAATGTGCGTTGAAAAGATGGTTGAGACTCATGGTGGAAAAACTGTTAGAGCAAGGGTTGGTGATGTCTACGTTGCAGAGGCAATGAAGCAACATGATGCCATCTTTGGTGGAGAGCCCTGTGGAGCATGGATTCACCCGCAAGTTCATTATTGTCCAGATGGGATACTTTCTTCCATACTTCTTCTAAAAGCCTTAGAAGATGAAAACAAAAAGTTGTCAGAATTTGTTTCCGATGTACCTGTATACCAGACTCTCAGAGAAAATGTTGCATGCAGAAATGAAGCAAAAAGCAAGGTTGTAGGAAAGGTTGATGAAGGTTTGAAGCTTCTTTTTCCGTCTTACAGGCATGTTTCAATGGTTGATGGTGTTCGTCTAAGCCTTGAAGATGGATGGATTCTGGTGAGGGCGTCAGGCACTGAACCCTTTATACGATTAACTGTGGAAGGCGAATCGTTAAAAGCTGCGAAGGAGATAATGGAGAAAAGTGTAGTTTTGGTTAAGGAACTTGAGGAAGTGGAAAGATGAAGGCTGTGGTTCTAGCTGCCGGAGAGGGGGTAAGACTCCAACCGGTTACGTTGACTCGCCCGAAGCATTTGATAAAAGTTGGTGGAAAACCTATACTTGAGCACTGTTTGAAAGCGCTTAAAGCATGTAGAGTAAGCGAAATATTAATGGTTGTTCATTTTATGGCGGATGCTATTCACAATTACCTTGGCGATGGAGAAAAGTTTGGGTTAAAAATCAAGTATATCGAGCAGAAAAAGGTTCTTGGAACAGGCAACGCTGTAAGCGTAGCCGAGCCTTTTGTAGAAGATGATTTTCTTCTAGTGTATGGTGACTTGTTGTTCACAGCAGACGCTGTGAAAAAAGTCGTTGGCTTACACAAGAAAGAGAAACCTGCTATTACAATGGCTGTCGTTCCCGTTGAAAAACCTGAAGATTATGGGATAATTGACCTTGATGAAAGTAACGTGAAACGAATAATTGAAAAACCAATCCGCAAGGAAGCACCAACGAACCTGGCAAATGCGGGTATATACGTTTTTTCAACTGAGATTTTCGAAAAAGTCAGAGAAACATCAGCTTCAGCCAGAGGTGAATGGGAGATCACAGATGCGATTTCACTCTTGTTAAGAGATGGAAAGCCTGTTCTTGCAGCTAGAGTTTCAAGGGAAGACTGGGTTGATGTTGGCAGACCATGGGATCTACTTAAGGCAAATCGTTGGGCATTAACTCGGATGAAACACAAGGTATATGGTCAAATAGAGAATGGTGCACACCTAATTGGTCCCGTTACCGTTGCGGAGACAGCACGCATACGTTCTGGAGCTTATGTTGAAGGCCCAGCTTTCATAGATGAAGAAAGCGACATCGGTCCAAATTGCTACATCCGCCCATACACAAGTATTGGAAAAAAGGTGAGGATAGGTAACGCTTGTGAAATAAAGAACAGCATAATCATGGATAACACACACATTGGTCATTTATCCTACATAGGTGACTGCGTAATCGGAGAAAAATGCAATTTAGGCGCAGGTACAGTAACTGCAAATTATCGGCTTGATGCTGGAACAGTGAAGATGTTGGTGAAGAACAAGGTTGTTGACAGTAGGCGAAGAAAGCTTGGAGTTATCTTAGGTGATAACGTGAAAACTGGAATAAATACGCTTTTTATGCCAGGTGTCAAAGTTGGATGCAACAGCTGGATTGGCCCGAACGTTGTTGTTTGTCGTGACGTGGCAGTTGATACTATGGTACTCCTGAAGCAGAACCTTGAAGAAAGGAAAATGAACATTAAATAAGGTTCAATCAAGGGTTGTGGTCGTTACAGGTTAAAATCCTAAATATATGTTCTCACATGTGTTAAGGTGAAATGGAGGTTTAATGTTGTCGATAGCTCAAAGAAAGTTTTTTACAGAAGTAGCGGCATTGGCGGATACAAATGTGATTGTTGCGACT
>DAOVQA010000082.1:0-5438 GCA_030628925.1 Candidatus Bathyarchaeota archaeon
AATAAGAGAAAATAAGTAAAGGCAAATGCTGGAATGAAAAATATCAGAGCGCCTAGGGCTCCAAAAGGCCAGCCCAATGGGTTCTGTTCTGCTGCTACGTCTAGAATATCTATGGCATAATAAGTTGTGCTGACATCGAACAACCAACAAGCAAAAGAAACACCGTATAGAGAAATCAGAATTTGCTTCACTCTATCGACGGCATTTACCTTTTTTCTCTCTTTTTTCTTGTATTTCGAATATTCATAGGCTATCATGGAAATAGGAATCAGTAGAACCAGAAGAAACAGCAGTCCCATCCATGTTTGTCCCAATACAACAAGTGTAATAATGTTTAAAATCCAAATGGCAACAGCCATCACTAGGAAGCCTTTAGCAAAATCGCCCAAAAGACCCATTGTTGACACCTAACTCAATTCAGAGACCACATTTACGAGATTCTGAAACGCCCTTGATTCAGCCCCGAAACTACCGCTCCAAGGAAATTCTTCTGTTCCCACTCTGGCATAGAGAACCGTATTCTTGTGACTACCACTTAGGAAGAACAATATTGTATTTGCAGTTGTTGTTCTCGCTCCGTTATATGCCCAAACGAAAAATGTGAAGTTATAAGTGTCTTTGAGTTCAACCACTACATATAGCGATGAGTTTTTTGCACGTGCGACTCCTTTATCAGTAACTGCCCACATCCATTGACCATAGATGTTGCTCATGAAATCCTCACAAGCCGACAACAATTTAGCACCTTCAGATGTTGACGAATAAACCGTCATGTTCTCTCCATTTTCAAAACTCACAAAAATCGTTTCAACCTTATCTTTTAAGGAGACATGTTGTCGTGAAAAGAGAGGAAACAAAAAGAACAAACTACTAACCACTAACCCTACCGAAACAACTGCAATAATCCCTAACAAAAACATCTTCCTTTGCATACATATCCAACCATTTATACCTAACAGAATGTATTTAATCTTACGACATACTCATTCATGACGCACACAGAAAAAGAAGGCTTTTTCTGAGCTTAGAAAAAAGGGAAGGGAAATTTCAAGGTTTAGATGTTATTTCGACTTGTTCGACATGTGGGCATAAAGTTTTAATGTTTGTGTTCCCTATCAACAGGTTGTGGTCTGGCATCGTGCGAAACAATACATGTGATGAAATCCGCTGGCAAGTCATAAAGGCTATGTTAGATGAGTTCCCAACATTAAAAGAAAAGGTTGAAGATTATCTAAAAGAAGAACAAAAATTGAAGAAAAAGAGTCTGGTTCTATCTCACATGCAATAGAAAAGGTTGTTTGGTTCAAGAAGCGCCCGCGAAAGCAACGCCTACTGTTTTTCTGGTTCTTTCCACTCTTCAATAACTAGTCTTTGGGCTCCGCCAAGTTTGAAGCTCACTTTCATGGCGTGGAACCTACACTTTTAGGCTAATACGTGCTATGAAGTTAGAACATTTTTGCGCGCGCTAAACGCCCCGATCACTATAAACCGGTCTTTTGACAAAAAACATTATCGGAAAAAGAGGTATTTCAATCTTATCTGTATGAAGTCAATTGACAATATCGTTAGAATGCATGAATGATCCAAACAAGTGTAACAGAGGTTTATCCAAATTTCAGTCTAACTCTTCTTCCTGTAACGTGAGCGAGCTCTTACTCTTTCTTTTTCCGCTTCACCGTATTTCTCTTTTTTTCCCTTTCTCTTTTCACCAGTAAGTTTCTTCATTTTTTTCTTGATAGCCTTTCTTTTTTTCTCTTGTTCTTCTTTTTGACGTTGACGTCTCCTTAACCAGTCATAAAGAAAAGCTAGTCCGGAAGGCAAGTCGAATTATCCCTTCTGTTCAAACTATTCTCCACCAAAGATTATCGTTCTGGAAGTATTTCAAAGTTGTCAGTTAGAACACGTGCTCAAAAAACTTCCATCAACTCGCGTATACGTTATCATTCAATGAAGAGAATAAGGATGCAGATGTTATTTCTAGAACTTAACACTGCAGAGTTCTAGCATAATTATGTAGGCAACAGGGCTTCAAGGATGCCTACCGCTGTATCCATTCTCAACAATGCTGCTAACTAATTATTTACTGGATGCGTTCATCAGCTACTACTTGCCTGTTTGGCAGTCTTGGATTTGCCAGATGATTTTCGCATACTTCTTGACGAGCCGTTGCTTTTGTTGTCCGTCTTCCAGAGTATCGATACTTCGCCGTAAATGAAACGCATGACGCATCATATTTTCAATTTTCAAAAATATCACCTCTTTAGGTAATGGAACTTAGAGCAGTAACACCTCTCTCTCTAATAAGTGTTGTGCGTAGCAGGCATAGATGTGTAAAACGTGATTAACGCTTCCAAGAACCCGCCTAAAGAACTGATAGCGAAGCCTAGGCGCACATTAAAAACACCGTTGCAGATCCACAGCCCTGCAAGAAGGGAAAACAATGCGAAACCTAATTTCTTAGAACCACAATAATTAAGCAAATGGTGAACTGAATGTTCGAATTTGCTAATCTCAGATTTAGACCCGTAGAAAAGGATGATCTGAAACTGCTCCATGTTTGGGAGAACGATTTCGAGTTGATGATGTACAGCAGAAGCAAGCCGCTTAACATTGCAAGCATGGCTCAACTGGAAAAGCAATATGAGGAAAGAATGAAAGAGAAGAATCTTTACCTAATCGTGGAAAACATGGAATCCAACGAGCCCATAGGTTTCGCTACGATTCGCAGAGAGGAATGGGGAAACGTAAAAGCCGCAGACATAGGCACATACATCGGGAAAAAGGAACTATGGGAAAAAGGCTTCGGAAAGGAAATTACGGTAGCTCTACTTGAAATGTCCTTCATCTATCTGAACATGGAACGCTGTGAAGCATGGAGCGTAGAATATAACGTACGAGCCCATAAAGCGCTTGAGTTCTGCGGGTTCAGGAAAGGCGGAGTTATACGGGACACAGTATATGTAGCAGGCAAGAAATGGAACTCCTTCTTCTTCGACTTACTACGCGGCGAATACATGAAAATCAGAATGGAACTGCTGGGAAAGATACTTGAAGAAAAAGTAGGCACGTATCTGGCGAGAACTCAACCAAAAGATCCAAGATCTACGTCACTGCGTGATCCGAAATAGCTCTCATCAGACTTGAGGTAGCCAGCTTGAAAGTGTTGTTTGTGTGTTCAGGAAATGCATATCGAAGTCCAGTGGCAGAAGCACTATTAAGAAAACTCAGACCAGACACAAAAGTAGAGTCTGCAGGAACAGACCCAGCGATCCCAGTCTCAGAAGAAGCAAAGAAGTATTTGGCAAGAGAAAACGCGAACCAATATCTAAAGAAAACACCGGAAGGCTTAGACGGCAAACAACTTGACAAGTACGATCTTATCGTAACTATGAAACAAAGACACAAAGAAGCTATCCTAAACAAATGCCCACAATGTTCAGACAAAATAATTGTGTGGAACATTACTGACCCATACTTTCTACCGCACGGACATACTGAAAAAATATTCAAACAAATCAAAGACAAAGTTTCGGAATTAGCTCACTCCTTTTAGAAACAATCAACCGCAGCCCAAAATCCTTATTGCCACTAAGTATTTCCAATTTGCAAAGGTTATCGATGGCTAAAGAAAACGAGTTACGATGACTCGGCGAAAGACGAAACTGATCAATTTTCTTTTCATTGTAACAGTGTTCTCAATTCTCGTTCAACTTGCACAAGCGACAACCATAAGTTTCACTGTACCTGACGGGGAAGAGCGAATTAGATCCATCAGTTTAGTGGTTGAAGATCATGTTCTGATAGAGTTTACTGTTTTAGGGCAGCCTGAAAGCACATTGGATTTTTGCATTATTGATCCTCAGGGAAACGTGAAGGTTGAGTACATAAAGGCGAGTACGACTAGTCACCGGTTTGTCTGTGATGAAGCTGGAGAATACGTCTTGCGTTTTTCCAATGTAAATATGACTGGAGATAAGTTTGTAACATTGAATTATGAAATTCAACATTACGTTTTTGGGATTCCGCAGATGCTTTTTATGACAATAATTATTGTGTTGGTTTGTATGGGTGCCTTGGCAACATTTGTACTGATGGGAAAACCTCGTTAAATATCAAAAGCCAAGAATTTTCCTCATAACCGCAAAAAATCATAGATAACATAATTGGGAACATTGAAGCTTGAATTCCAGAGACGGTAGAAAGAAGATGGAAGTTTATCATGCAGAGCTACATGCTTTTTTTAGGCATAGGCTTCGAAGGCATTATTGTTGATTTACTGTTTTAGAGAATAAACGAAGGCAGAAAAGTTCGGGAAATCATTGAAAGGTCAAATCAATTAACTTCTCAACTCAAACAAAGGATAAACTCATCTTGAAAATCGGAATGTTCAATGCTTATTTGAATTATGTATACTAAGACATGTAAATCATTTATACTCATTCAATAATACAGTTTGGCATGAAAAATCATGCTCGTAACAAACAATGATTTGATGTCACCAGCCATGGAGAAGGCTTACGCTGTAGGAGCGTTCAACATCAGCAATCTGGAAAGCATGTTAGCTGTTGTTGAAGCTGCTGTTGAAGAGAGATCACCGGCGATAGTTGCTATTACGCCGAGTTCTATTCGGTATGCAGGTTTGCCTTACATTGGAAAAATGGTTAAGGCAGCAGCGAAATCCTCTTCGATACCTATTTCTCTGCATCTTGACCACGGCAAAGATGTGGAAACAGCTTCAAAATGCATAGAGGCTGGTTTCACATCTGTCATGATCGACGGCTCTCATCTGAAGTTTGAAGAAAACGTTGCGTTAACCAAGCGGATAATTGATTTGGCACATCCGAAAGGTGTTTCAGTTGAAGCAGAACTGGGAAGACTGGCAGGTGTGGAAGAATCAACAGTTGAAGAAAAAGAAGCCATCTTGACCGACCCTGACGCGGCTGAAAAGTTTGTGAAACGCACAGGAGTTGACGCCCTTGCGGTTGCAATAGGCACTTCACATGGAGCATACAAATTCAAAGGTGAGCCTAAACTTGACTTTGAAAGGTTAAGGCTTATCCGTGAAAAAGTTAGCACATTACTTGTTTTACATGGTGCTTCAAGTGTTCCATCAGAGATTGTAGAAAAAGCCGTGAAATACGGGGCTAAACTAAGCGGAGCAAAAGGCATTCCAGAAAAGCATATTCAAAAAGCTATCTCTCTAGGAATAACAAAAATAAACATTGACACGGATTTGCGACTTGCTTTCACTGCTGCCACACGCGAATTTTTTGCCGAGTCACCCAATGTGTTTGACCCAAGGAAAATTTTAGGTTCAGCCAAAGGGGCCATGAAACAAGTTGTCAAAAACAAGATGCGATTGTTTGGAAGTTCTGGAAAAGCGTTCTGAGAGCGAAAATTAAAATGAAAGTAGGAATATTAAGCGGAGGTGGAGACGC
>DAOVQA010000159.1:0-3419 GCA_030628925.1 Candidatus Bathyarchaeota archaeon
CCTGCTAACGTGGAGGTTATAGCTGGGCCGGGATGTCCAGTTTGCATTATTCCTGCTTCGGAGTTTGATGAAGCTATTCAGCTGGGGTTGAAAGGCTTGGTTGTTGCATGCTTCGGCGATGTTTTGCGTGTTCCAGGTTCCAAAATGTCTCTTTTGGAGGCTAAAGCTGAAGGTGCTGATGTCCGCGTTGTTTATGGTGTTGGTGACGCAGTTAAAATGGCTGAAAAGGAAAAGGATAAACAGTTTGTTTTTTTCGCTGCAGGTTTTGAGACAACCGCGCCTTCCACGGCAGTTGAGATAGTGAAAAAGCCGCCTGAAAACTTCAGCTTTCTAGTTTCTCATCGCCTTATTCCTCCGGCTATGAAGCTTCTGGTTGAGATGGAGGACTTGAGGTTGAACGGTTTTGTTGCGCCTGGACATGTTAGCACTATTATCGGGGTTAAGCCTTACGAGGTTTTTCCAGAGGTTTACGGTATGCCAACGGTTGTAGCTGGCTTCGAACCATTAGACATATTGTTCGGCGTTTACATGATTCTTAGGCAACTGAGCGAAGGAAAGCCACGCTTGGAAAACGAGTATGTGCGAGCTGTCAGTTCAGAAGGTAATGTTAAAGCTCAAGAATTGATGAGGAAAGTTTTCGAAGTGGTGGATGGAAACTGGCGTGGGCTTGGAACAATTCCGTCTTCAACTTTCAAGCTTCATGAGAAATATGATGGCTTTGATGCACGGTTGAAGCATGGTGTTAAAGTTGAACATGGCGTAGATATACATCCAGGCTGCAAGTGTCATCTTGTGATAATTGGGAAGATTAAGCCGACAGAATGCCCATTATTCATGAAGACATGTACTCCTCAGAAACCTGTAGGTGCATGTATGGTAAGCAACGAAGGAACATGCAGGATATGGGCTAAAACTTCAAAACTAACATAGGGGAAGGGGTTGTCCTCATTTGTGCTCTGGCTTGAACAATGTGTGTGTTCGACTGGGAATAAAATGAATCATTTAGGAGAGCTTCTGCACATATGTCCGCTAGAAAACATATGTTGTACTGTGGATTCACTGAGGCTAATGTCGTGTAGCACGGTTGCATTTCATTTGGAAGACCGCTCACGACACAGCGTAGTCATTCTATAGTAATCCATTATGGAATGCTTTTCCAAAATATGCACCCGAATTTATCCTTATGCAGGTTTAAAGCTTAATTATGAAAACATCTTTTATTGAGGCAAAGGTGAAGACATTTGAGTGCAGACGAAAAGTTTGAAGAACTCAAAAAAGAAATGCTTGACAAATTCTTCGAGAAAAATCCCCACTTCGCGAGTTACTTGGGCATTCATGATCCCTACGACTATATGCTTCCAAAAGGCAATACTGCACACGAGCTTGAGAATTTGAAACTGCTTGAAGATTCTGCTGAACGGATGAAAGAAACAATGGACTACAGCGGTTTGAACGACGCTAATAAGGTAGATTGGCGAGTGATAGAGAAAGCTCTTGAAATGGGTAAGTTCGATTTTTATGAACGTCGCATGCACGAACTGAATCCGGACGCCTTCTATGAAGTTGGTGGCATATTCTTTGATATGATCACTAAAGATTATGCGCCTCTAGAGAAGCGAATCGACGCCATTATTGCAAGACTTGAAAAACTTCCCCAATACATGAAGGAGTTCCGATCAAGATTCGAAAGTTCAAAGCCTGTAAAGCTGTGGACTGAAGTCGCCATTGAATCAGCAAAACAGATGCCTGGTTTGTTCCAATTCATAGCTGGGTCGACAAAGGGTAAAATCTCTGAAGAACTTCACGGAAGACTGGTAAAAGCATCGATTGATTTGATGCAGCCCTTTCAAGAACACATGCAGTGGCTGGAAAGTCTTAAGTCAAAGACAACTGACAACTGGGCTCTAGGCAAAGAAAAATTTGAGAGACTGATTCAGCTACGTGGCTTGGGGATGACATCAGAAGAGATCTGCCAACTCGGCGTCAAATATCTCAAGGAGTTGAAAGAGGAAAGAGCTCGAGTAGCAGCGCAGATCACGCCGGGCAAAAGTGTCGAAGAAGTTATGAAAATGATAGAAGAGAACGCGCCCAAAACCTTTGAAGAAGCTCTGAGCGCGACAAGAGAGGCTATGGAAGAAGCAAAAAAATTCGTCATTGAAAACAACATTGTCACCGTTTATGAAGGGGACAAGTTGATAGTTGAGGAGACTCCGGCGTTTTTGGCACCTTTGATTCCTTTTGCAGCTATGTCGATGCCGTCGAGATTTGACAAGCCAATGATAGGTGTTTACTTGGTCACGCGACCCAAAGATATTGCGAACCTTGGCAGTCATCTGAACTATGCAAGCATACGGAACACGGCTGTTCATGAAGCTTTTCCAGGGCACTTTCTTCAAGGGTCAATCTCAAACAGAAGTTCGCTGATACATTTGCTTGCTCAAGGAACGGAAACAGTTGAAGGTTGGGCTCACTATTGCGAACAAATGATGATGGAGCATGGATATGTAACAGGTTTGGAATCTAAACTAATACAGATCAACGATGTAGTCTGGCGTGCAGTAAGAATTATTGTAGACGTTAAATTGTCACGTGGCGAGATGAGCTTCGACGAGGCTGTTGACATGTTGGTGAAAGAAGTTGGGATGTCAAAAGAAGGAGCAATGGCAGAAGTGCGACGCTACACGCAGACGCCTAGCTACGCTCTTTCATATCTACTGGGTAAGCACTTGATACTGCAGTTGCGAGAAGAGATAAAACAGAAAATGGGAATGAAATACAACGAGAAATTCTTGCACGACACCATCACAGCAAACGGATACTTGCCCATCTCGTTGCTGAGAGAAGTATTCAATCGAAAAATAGTGAATCTCACGGCTTAGTCAAACAGTGCAGACAGAAGCTCCAAGCACAATCAAGTGCTAACTCTCACCTATTTTTTTCTACAAATGTTTCTGTCAATTCTATGGTATGAGCTTGGGCAGGTCGGTAGTTAGGGTTTTCGACGATGAGCCGTCTGGGTGTAGTTCATATGCATAGATCGATAGAGTTTAAGCGTTTTAGAAGAAAAAAAACTGAACCAATTGATGAAAAAGCTAGCATATTCTTGGCACAGGGTCTCCTACGGGTCTGCTGATTATTCTTTTTCCGCCCACTACTGTTTGCATTGCCACACCTGTGAAATCTGCTGTTGCTTCACCGATTATTTCCGCTTCTTTGCCCTCTTCAGTTTTTTTCAGAAGTTGCAGGATTTCTTCAGCCTTTTCTTTCACTACACCTATTAACACTTTTCCTTCATTCCCGATTTCAAGCGGATCCAACCCTAACATTTCGCATGCTGCCTGCACATCCTTCCTAACTGGAATCTTATCCTCGTAGACTAGCACGCCCACATGAGATTTTTCGCTGAACTCATTCAGAGC
>DAOVQA010000036.1:0-8668 GCA_030628925.1 Candidatus Bathyarchaeota archaeon
TAGGTATCCACAATAACGTTTGCAATTCGCTTATTGAGGGATGCACAAAAACGGGGGTCAAAATCGTCACGGTAACGCCTATATTTAATGAACCCTCAAGGGACGAGGAGCTTCTCGAAAACGCTAGAAAAACAGGATTGTATGAGACTACATTAGATGTCAAGCAAGCTGCGAGAAAAGCAGATTTCATTTATACGGATACTTGGGTTGACATGGAATTCTTCCTAGACCCGAAATATGCCTTAGAAAAAGAGAAACGTGTTAAACTTATGATGCCGTACCAAATAAACAAGGAACTGTTGAACGAAAGCGACGCATATATAATGCATGACATGCCTATTCATCGAGGATACGAAATAAGCCAAGACGTGATTGAAAGCTCTAAATCCGTAATATACGAACAAAGCGAAAACAGATTGTACTCAGCAAAAGCAATATTGCTAAAACTACTGGAAAAACACGAGGCTTAACTATTTAAGAATCATCTGGACAAATTTTTCCGGATCGAATTCTTCCAAGTCTTCATATTTCTGTCCAGTTCCAATGAAAAGAACTGGTTTTTTTGTCACGTATGTAACGCTTAGAGCTGAACCACCTTTTACGTCAGCATCCACCTTGGTTAATATGGTTGCATCTATGCCCACACTTTTGTGAAATTCTTCCGCCTGCATGACCGCATCGTTTCCAGTAAGCGAATCCACGGTTAAAATAGTCATGTTCGGATGAACTATTCGTTTAATCTTGGCAAGTTCGTTCATTAAATTCCGATTTGTCTGTATCCTGCCAGCAGTATCTATCAAAACAACACTTATTCCATGGGCCTCAGCATGGTTCACTGTGTCATAAGCTACAGCCGCAGGGTCTGCACCATACTTGTGCTTGATCAATCGTACACCCAATCGCCTAGCATGTTCTTCCAGTTGCTCGATAGATCCAGCCCGGTAGGTATCGCTGCAGGCAAGAACCACAGAGTGCCCTTTCTCTGCTAAAAACCAGGAAAGTTTAGCTATCGTTGTGGTTTTTCCAGTGCCATTTATGCCAACAAAAACTATGACGTAGGGTTCTTTCTTTTTCTTTTTTTCTTCTATGGCCTTCAACAAATCTATGTTGTTACTTGTAAGCATAGTTTCTAAGAGTATTTCCCGGAGTTTTTCCTTCACCATTTTTCTGCGGTCTTCAAGTCTTCTAACTTGAACCTTATCTAGACGTTTTTCCATTTCATCGCATATCCGCTCAGCCACGGGAAAAGCGACATCATTTTCTATTAGGTTGAGTTTGAAATCAGAAAGCACTGGATGTAGTTTTTCAGCTTTAAGCTCTGTTGTTGTGATCTTGTTTACGAGTCCGTTTAGCCCTGATTTCAGCTTCTCAAACATTTCTGCTAGGTTTCCCCTTTTCTGAGTTCAACCGTCAGCTTGTCAAGTTTCGACCTGTCTTCGTTGATTTTTTGGGCAACCTGAGCAAAACGTTGCTGAAGTGACATCCTAGTTTTCTCGAGGTTTTCTAGGCGCTTCTTGATTATTCCTTTTGCTTCTTCCGGGGTTTTTTCTATAGAAACTCCCGCGCCCATCCCCACAATAATCTTGTCTGATTCGTGAAGCTTTGCTTTGATGTAGGAGTTACTTCCTATGGGTACAAGAAGTCCTGAATCGGTCTCTTTTTTGTTCAAGCCTTCTAGAGTCATGTTTGCGTATGTTAAGTCTGTTATGACAGCGTTTACCATGTTCACTCTGGATTGCAGAGCTTGCGCGGTTTCTTCAAGAATACGTGTTTCAATGCTTAGTCTTCGAAGCTCCTCCTCAACTTTGCTCGCCAAGTTCTTCTTCTCCAACAACAAGTTTTTTCAACGATGGATGTTCTATCTCTTCAGGCGGGACCTCTTCAACCTTTAATATGTTTATGTGAAAACGTTTCACACGATGCCTACTACCTAATTCAGCGTAGATCTTTTCTACGGCATGTTCACGTTTAACGGCAATTACTTCTTTTCTAAATGAAGTCTTTAAGTTCGGTTTCCGAATTTCACCTATGACCCTGAAGACTTTCATTTCACCCATCTTCCTTCACGACATCAAAGGCGTGCCCAATTATAAACATCTCGGGTCCCGTCGTCAATAATCCTACAACAGTTGCACAACTGTTGCCAATTAGACCTGTGCCAATATAGGGTATCCCACAGTTGATTGTGCCCACATCAACTGGAACTTTCAACACGTCCTTTAAGAGCTCCTGCTCAGAATCCTTCAAGAGAGGATGCGCTAAAACACCCTTGTTTGTTGCCACAGCCAGAGACCCGACATATGGTAAGCCGGCAACTTCGCCTGGCACTGCTTCAACGCTTAGAGTTTCAGAGACTTCCTTAGTTTCCGACGGTTTCAATTGTGGGTCAACGATTGCACCGTAGTCGTTTGCCAAGACAATGTTTCCGTACGCGGTTTTCCTAGTTTTCATCACTGTTATATTTCCTTTGAAACAGGATTTTATAGCCTTGATTTCCTTGTCTTCTACATAATGTGGGAGTAGGATGCCGTTTGAGTTTCCGCATGCAAGCACGCCGACGAGAACGGACCCCCCAATTGTTGTATGAATTGGCTTAACCTTCAGCCATCTTCCGAACTTTTCAGCTTGCCTACGTGGAGCCCATTTTGGAATAATAACAATCTTTTCTGTAGTAAGCAAGTATACACCTATGCTTAGACTTCCAACGAGATCGCACTGATAAATAGCCAAGGATCAGTCTCCTTCAGCCAAATAAACAGTAACGTTACCATCTTTATCCTTTGCAGCCCTTATACGAACTCTTCGCGGAGGCTTCTCGATACCCCTTCTCCAAATCTTCTCATTTACCTCATTGCTAATTATAAGCCTGTTAGGCTCTTCCTCTTCTTCCAATTCTGTCTGAGCCTTCAGCTTCATATGCCTGTTCACAAAAACCTTAATAATCTTTATCGCCCTAGGCGCCCTTTTCCTAGTCTTTGCAATCCATGCCTTGCCTAAGGGAATCGTGTAGATTCTTTCTTCAACAATATCTTCTTCAACTTCTTTCCGAGGTGAGGGTTTAACTTCTTCTTCAACTTTTTCTTCTGGAACTTCTTCAACTTCCTCTTCCTTCTCTAAAGCACCCTCAGCTTCTTCAATTTCTTCAACCTTCTCTAAAGTGTCCCCAGCTTCTTCAACTCCCTCAACTGCCTCCTCAGTTGGCTCTGTCTCCTTACGCTCTTCGGTTTCCTGCTCTTTGGTTTCAGTTTTTGTTTCAGTCTCTTTCTCCATCAGACAGTTTCTCCTAAGCCTTTATTTTCCTGGTTCGCCATCGCCTTCTTTTTGGATTTGTTCTGAATTTTCCATCTGTTTTAGCTATTACCCATGTTGGAACTGGTTTGTTCTGTTTTCCAGCTTTGATCAGTCGCCTTTTTTTAGCTGTAGGTTTGTTTCGAGCCATTTTAAACCCTTCTTATTTTTATTTCACGCTTTCTAGATTGTATCTGAATGAGTATTTGCTTCAACTGCTTATCTGCCAGAGGCGTTGGTATCTTTCCCTGTTGCGCCAGTTGAATTAGCTGTAACTCCAACTGAGAAATGAATTCTGGTTTAACCATTTTCAGATTTGTTAGTCTTTGTCTTGCTTCTGGCGTCAATATGCTCCTGAGTAAGGCTTCCTTTTGCAGTTCAAGTTGTTGTTGCCTTTGAACATTGTTTTGCTCCTCAGCTGTTTTACGCTGTAATTCTAGTAGTTTCCTTCTACGAATCTGCTGCAGCTCATCATCTGACATTTCAGCCACCTTTCTGTTTCTTCTGGTATTTCTCCAGTTCAGGGATTACCTTTATCACTTCTTTTTTCACTTCTTCAGCTTGGTCTTCTAGAAGTTTTCTTCCTTCTTTCGTCACTTTTCTTCCACTAGTTTTAAAGGTTTTGACAAAACCTGCGGCTTCTAACTGCTGCAACGCTTTTCTTATTATTGTTCCACTTGCTTTAGCAGCGTGCTCAGGTTTGACACCGTAATCCTTTCTTCCTCCATACTCAGCCCTTAATCTTTCTATGCCCACTGGACCGTGAACGTAAATCTTACGTAATAGGGAAGCACATCGAACATACCACCAGTCCGGGTTTCTAGGTGGTCTCTGAGCATGCATGCCAGTCTTCACGATGATAGCCCATGGTGGCGGTGTTATTTCATCCACATTATCCTTTAGATGTTTAGCTAGTTTTTTAATGAATATGGATGCTGGAACATCGTAGGGAGTTATCAAGACCATTTATCCTCGTGTTTTTTCCTTCAGTAAAAACATGAAGCCTAATATAAAGGCTTTTCACTTTTTACGGCGTTTATAAAGCATAAAGGTATGACCTCTAACTTCTACTAAGGATGCTTCTGTTTGTTCCGCGATTCTTAAGGCGATTTCTTTGGCTTCATCTCCTTCGAGGGCACTATGCAGAATCTTAATCTTAATAATCTTCTTTTTTTCTAGTCGTTTCTCGATTTCTTTCAATAATTTCTGCGAAACCCGATTCCTGCCGATTCGTATTGCGGGTTTTTCTTCGCTTAGTTGGCGTTTAATGCGGCGTTTCATTCGGGCAGTTAATCTGCTCATGACTTTTGTTTCTCCCTTTTCTTTCTAAGCGGCATCCGCATCTGCTTACCGCAATCTAAACATGTAATCACCAAATGAGGTTCTCTCCGATGCCTTATGCGCACACGACAATTCACACCGGGCAAAATAAAGCTTTTACAGTGTCGACAAACTTGATATCTATACTCCTTCGGCAAACGAACCCTAGCAGCCATAGCTACTTTTCTAGCGATTCCCACATAACGCTGTGCCAATACGGAATCTTCATGAATAATTTCTCGTGCTAGATGAAAAAGCCTTCGAATACGTTGGATTGCTATTTGCTTGGTCGCGGAATCCATCGTCGACACATTACTCCATTCAGCAGAGTATAATTGATCTTAACGAAATTAGCCTTTCTGTTCTAGTCCTCCATACGCTATTTATGGTTTGGTTCAAGTGTGACAGAAGCTGTGTATATCATGTGTTTCATGAAAAATGAAGGGCGCATCAATGTTTCCCGACTAACGCGCGCTCAAAGAGGTCAGAAGATTAACAGATCAGAAGCTTAAGCCAAGTAGGGTGTATCATCTTCTTCACTGGTTGGAAGATCAGGGCTTCGTGGCTGGTGAATGAATTAGAAAGGGGAAACGCAACCTAAAGTGCTACCGTTCAACAAAGAAGGGGGAGAGTCTTCTTGCGAAGGTGCATGAGCTTTTCAGTAAGCCTGTTAGAGTGGTAATCGCTGATTTACCGAGTGTCCAAAAAAGAAAAAAATGAGTTTATAAGCCAAGTGTTTTTCCCACTAGTACACAAGCTCCTACTATGATCATTATGATAACTGCATATTTTCTTGTTGTTTTTTGCAAGCTTTCAACATTTTCTGTTGTTGGGTTTTCAATTGTGATTATGTAACGTCTAGCAATCGGTATGCAAAATGGCAGTGGCAAGAAAAATAGAAGAAAATAGTTGAAGGAGAATATGCCGAAAGACGTGTACATGAGAGGTAAGAGACCTGTTACGAGAGATAGAAATCCCAGTAATAATATGCCGTTCTTTCTTCCATACTTGACAACAAAGGTTTGAACCCCTGTGTTATGATCTGCTTCGTAGTCTCCGAGTGCCTGTAGAATATGACCGCTAGAATGAGCAAACATTAATGGCACTGCAATTATCACCATTAGTGGAAGACTGAATTTTTGCTGATGGGATGTGCCCAAACCTATGAGAAATGGAAGCAAACCAGCACCAATGCCTGAAATAATAAAATCCATGACCGGCACAGCCTTCAGCCGAAAAGGCGGAGCCGAATATGCCGTCCAAATGGCGAGATAAATGATAAACAATAATGTGAGGGATACGTCGATCAAAAATACTAGGAATAAGCATAGAAAGATTAGGGAAAGAGAAAGAATTAGCGCTGTTCGCGGCGCGATCCGTCCAGAGGCAACAGGGAGATTAGATTTCATCACGTTCTCTCGGTCTTCCTCTTGATCAAAATATTGATTCAAAATGAAGATGCTAGCTGTAGCAGAGAAGAAGGCAAAAAAGACGATGATAACGCGTTCAGGGGAAGGTAAGCCTGAGAAGATGCTTCCGATGCCGAAACAGAAAATCCATCCAAGCCAGTTATCAACTCTGGCAATTTTAAGGTGCTCCATAGGAATCATCATTAACTTCCTCCTCTTTTAACGTTTACGAGATATTGTTTGCAGGTGTTCCGCAAACTTGTGTTATTATTATGCAATTAGACGTTATATTAATTAGCTGTTGGAAATCATTGTGCGAGTGAAATGAACTATTTTTGCGGTTTTTCGTTCTGTCTCTGAAGGAACATGCTCGATTTCTCCATTTACGGATATGGCGCCTATTTCCGCGCCATCAATCACAATTTTCAAGTTTGTGCCAACATTCCATGATCTTTTTTCGCCAAAAGAATCTCCATAAAGTCTACAAAAGTTTTTTCCGTCATAATTTCATCACCAAAAGGTAAATATGTATTAAAATTGGCACACAAGAGAATAATAATTAGCAAATTTAAATCTTTATTCACACACGCGCTAAGGAGATTTCTTCAGAAACCCTGTTACGTCTAACCTGATTTTCTCATGATACCCTATCAGCAAATGACCTCTGCAAAAAGGTTTTCAGTTGTGTGGAAAAAGTTCGTTAAAAAGTGCGGGGGGTTAGGTTCATATATACGTTTATATTCCACGTTTTTTGTGAGGCAGACTTCGAATACCTATGCAAGCGTTCGCTTTTTTCAAGTGCACAATGTCGGCTGGAATGAATCCTATAATGTAGAATCTTTCTTACTAAAGTATTTCTCTAAAAAATAGGATGTAGCCTCTGGAAAATTATCGATTAGTTCAGTTCTCTTGTGCCACCTCTGATTGTCCTTAATCGTCTTTAGAAGACACGCCATCAACCATTCTTTAGCTTTGTCCCTTTCACCAAGAGAAGAATTGATCCTTTCAGCAATTCCTAACGCTTTGTCTTTAGCGATGTAACGCGCACTTATTGGAAGTGTAACATGCTTCGGTGATCCTTCTTTTAACCAAGAATTTATTGCGATCGCGCAGACCAGAATGTTCTCTTCAATGAAACGTCTAAACTCACCAGCCATTTGCATTTGCTCACCAAATGCCCCAGTACACAGAAGGCCAGCATCTAAGACCATAGAGTCACAGCACTGACAATCAGGAATGGAAGCTCCTTCCGGACATCCTTCTTGACATCCCAAGCAACAAACAGGAAAGAAGGCTTTTCGGCCTCTACATCCATCTTCGATCCAATCGGTCTCGAATCCCGATGTTTTCCTGCATTCGTCCCCGCATAGTTTCTTAAGAGAAGTTACTGAGGGCTCTTCAGAGTCGATGGTGGAAACGAGCTTTTCGACGAAGGCTTCCCTGGCATTTGTGGATTGACCGAGGAATCGGAAGACCTTGAACTCGGTCGGGTTTTCCGAACGACCTTGTGCCAGCCATTTCTTGAGGGCTTGAGCATACTCCGCGAATATCTCTCTCCGTTGGTCTTTCAAGCCTTGGAGATCATGGTATCCAAGAGAATCCAACAAACCGCGGCCTTCACACCCCATTTTTACAGGCTTGGTAAAACGGCTATCGCCTATCTCTTCGCAGAGGATGTCAATACTTCGAGGGAAAAGAGGATCACGGCGGCAGAACTCAGCCATCTGAGCACGTATCAACCGCTGATCCACGCTTAATTCGCCCAACCTACCTTGCATTTTATTGATGGATTTGATCTCGCTGTCCCAAACTTTAGGATCATCGGTCAGCTTAACGTTGTACCACAGGTTCCAGATCTTCCCCATCTCGACATCCATGTTCTCGATCACTATCTCAAACCCCAAAGGAACGTATTCGTAGGCCACAAGCTTCGCGCTCATCTCGTACTCTCCTTGCTAATCAACCTCTCTTCTCGATTCTGTGACAATTGCTTATTATTAAACTTAGGGCAATAATAGCGCGCACATTAAATTCATAGTCGAATTGTAGGGCTTATTTAGCTAAAAGAACTTGAAAAACTCACCAAAATCTTGTGCAAATGTGGTGCGGGGGGTGGGATTTGAACCCACGGAGGCCTTCGCCAGAGGATCTTAAGTCCTCCCCCATATCTTAGGCTTACTGGCCGCCTATTTAGACCTGGCTCGGGTACCCCCGCTGCAACATTAATGTTGAAAATGTCTAGTACAGTTTAAGCTTTTTGCATGTGAATGCATTAAACCGAAATCTGCATTTTGTGCGTGCATATGTTTTTTCAGGCTGATCAGGATTTCAACTGTTTTTTCAACATAAACGGATTCGCCAACAACCAAGATTCAACATCAGTATCTAAATAAACTCGTAACTTTTAAAAAAAAGCTAACAATTTATTACCGTGCTAGTCGTTTAGCAAAAGTTGTTTGGCAAATAGGGAACCACGAGAAGTAATCTGGTTATATTCTTAGCCATTCCGGCGGGATGTTGTCTAAATCCAAACTGGCATTTTTTCCAGCTGTTTTTTGTACAACCCAGTGTAGCAATTCATGACTCAGAACGTCTTCAGTTTCGCCGTCATGATCACCGAAGATATAGATCGCACCTTCGCCAGTGTCATA
>DAOVQA010000093.1:0-4905 GCA_030628925.1 Candidatus Bathyarchaeota archaeon
GGATGTTTGTTTTCTTTTTTGTGTAGTTTTGTTCTGCAAATACTCAATATGGTGTATTGAGTCGTAAGATTTAAATCTCTCACTTCCACTAACATAGACAGTAATCCCAAAAGGAGGGATAAAAAAAGAAATGAAAATACTCAAAAGTAAAAAAGCCCTAAGCCCCGTAGTAGCATCAATCATACTCATCGCAGTAACAGTCGCAGTAAGCATAGCCGTAGCAGCATGGATGGGAGCCCTAACAATAGGATTCATGGGATCATCTTCACTCACAATCACCAACGTAAATTTCACAAACGGTAGTGGTACACTAAATAACACAATTGTTCTGACAGTGAAAAACACCGGGACAAAACAGGTAACTGTAGCTGGAGTGAAAGTTAACAGTCTTACCAAAACTGCTTTTAGCGGAGATTTAACATTAGCTGCTGGTGATACAGGAAAGACCATAACAGTTTACATGGGAAACGAATATGTATGGACAGATGGCAGCGCCTACCAAATCGAATTGTATGATTCCAGCGGTCAACCAGTCGGCTCAACACAAAAGAACGCGCCATAGTTCCTCAGAGTTTGTTTGAGATTGGGGGTAGGGGTTAAAGCCTCTCCATATTCCCTCTTTCCTCTTTAGAGGTGTCAAAAAATGGTCGTAGACATAAAAGAATATACTTCAGCAGAAGAAATAGCTGAAAACCTAGATAAGAAAATATCTGACACAAAAAGCACGTTAGGCGAATACCTGCGTCGATTAGATGATATTAGGACGTTGGCTGAAAAATCCAAGAAAGTCCGAGAAGTCGTCATGAAACTGGCAGGCAAAAAGACTACAGCTGAAAGCCTAGGAGAAATCACAATAGGACACTTAAACATAGTTTTGGATGCAAACCCATTCCACGAACTAACAGCCATAGAAGAAGTTGTACGAAGCCACCAAGAAAGACTGCTAATACTGCAAAAAGCCCGTGGAGCACTAAAATGGCTTGATCAGCTTGGAGACACTGATGGCCTGAATTACATTGTTGTGGAAAACGACGGCGTTCCGAATCGCATACTTTTCAAACTATCATAATACGTCCTATGGAAGTGAATAAAGTGGATAATGAAGTCTACTCTTTTGCTCTCAAAAACACCCTAAACGAAATTCAAAACATATGCCCAGACATAAAAAACTCTTTCATGTTCAAAGATGACGGCGAAATCATTGCTGGAGATGAAAACACACCTGAAAAAGTCGTAGTGCGCGTCATAGACTCATTCGACGGCATATTAGAAAAAGCCGACGCCATAGGCGGCATTGAAGGCATAACCTTGGAGGGCAACAAGGGCAGAGTAAACATTTCTTGCATGAACGATCTTTACCTTGTCACGGTCACCTCACGAAAAGCAGACATGAACTACATAAACACCGTAACCCACGTCTTAATTCCAACAATCCTTAAGCTCCTAGAAAAAATCCACCCTGCCCCCCTCAAAAGCAATCAACCTCAACCTGAAATCGAAACCGAGACTGCGTCAGACGAGGAGCTTGAAGAAGAAGAAACGCCATTCAAGGAGACCTTGGCAGAAGAGCCCGAAGAGGATCCGGAAACCGAAACTTTGCTTCCAGAACTCCCTGTAAACCAGCTCATAATCGAGAACCTCGGCGGCTTACTAGTCCCATCTGACACGGTGCGAATCGACAGCGACCTACTGTCACAGTGGGAAGAAATCTCAGGCAGCATGAAAATCGAAGAAGTTGAAGTTGAAACCTTTGATGGGAAAACATCGCGATGCAAGGTCAAACCCATAAAAGATTCTAAATACGAAGGAAAAGGAATTATTCGGATGCCTGAAAAAATCCAGCTCAACCTCGAAATTGAGAAGGGTGAGCTAATAAGAGTTAAACCAGCAGTTGATTAGCGGAGGCAGTGTTTGTGGGTAAAAAAAAGAAAATCGTTCAAGAGGTCACTGTCATGACTGAACCTCTAGCAGTTGAAGAATCATCTGTAAACGACTTGCGCGGATGCTTGCTAGAAATCAAGGAATATGACGGCGTTATAGGCTACATCCTAAGAAACTCAACTTCAGCGGCAATAGACCTCAAGGATCCAACAAAAGTAATTGACTATGCCATTCTCTCCTCCTCATCACTTGACGCAAGCGAAGTGCTTTCAAAAGATTTCAATTTAGGCACTGTCAAAAGCATCATTGTCGACGGTAAAGACGTGAAGATGCTTTCCCTTACAGTTAGTGAAAATAGAATAAGCGTTTTTATGGATAAAAAGGCTAACTGTGAAAAAATTCTGAAAAAACTACATAGTCTATAAAATAAAAAATCAACTGTAATTCCTTTATTTTTCTCTTTTATTGTGCAAATCTAGTTTCTTCTCTCATTTCAGAACATTTAAATTATCGTTTCCCATTGTATATTTTTGGAGAAGGGAAAATCGAGCCTTCAACGGGGCTTGTCACACTTGTTAGTTAATGAAAAGAAGCGGAGTCGCAATAGTCATCGTGGACGGCTAGACATAGTTGCGGACATTCTCAACGCTTCTTTCGGAGGAGCAAGAAAGACCCATTTAATGTACCGCTGCAATTTAAGCTTCAAACAGTTAAAATATTATCTTGAATTCTTGCTTAGGATAGGGCTTCTACACTTTGCTGACCCTAGTAAAGGGTCTAATCCAAGCTTTTTTGCGATAACTGATAAGGGTAGGGAGTTTTTAGAGGCTTACAAGGGTTTGAAAGGTCTCATGAATTAGTTTCTTGGGCTAAGAATTTTTGAACAGTTTTATCCAGTACTATTTTTCTCGTCATTTTATCTACTGATATGAAGCCGTATCTTTCTAGGAACTCTATGACCTGCTGGATTTGGTTCTCATCTAACTCTGTTTTCTGCTTGATTTCCTTCACAGTATGCTCTTTTCCATCGATAAGTATCCGCAGAATATTCGTCATTTTAGTCGCCGTAGACGTGTCCTCCCTCAACATATTGCTTTTTGTTCAATGTTTGATAAATGCTTTCTGAGGTTGTCTTTCAGAATTTTCTTCTATAAAATTAATAAGTCTGGCGACATGCTTGGATAAACCATAAACTTTAAGCGCAGCTTTCTTCAGCAAGGTTTGTATTAGACAACTCATATTGGAGACTTTAAAATGACAAACCAAATTGACTGGCTGAACATTCTGATACGATGCAAAAATAATGTACAAGAGCAAATCAAGCCACTTCTAAAAACGCTGGATCAGCCGCAGCCGAATTTGGGCATAGGAGCAGGTGGCGACCCGATAAAACAGATAGATCTTGCGGCAGAAGAAGCCATAATAAACACCTTAGAAGAACATGAAATCTCATTCACTCTCATAAGCGAAGAATCAGGCACCAAAAAATATGGTTCTCCACCACATAACAATTTTGTAACGTTAGATCCGATAGATGGAACAACAAACCTTGTAAGAGGTATACCCTTCTACGCAACGTCAATCGCAATATCCACAATGCCTACCATAAAAACTGTACACGCAGCATTGGTGGCTGATCTAGTGCATGGCATTACGTACACAGCACAAAAAGGAAAAGGAGCCCACCGTAACAACCTGAAGATATCTCCGTCAAAAACCGAGTCCTTAGAAAACGCGGTGATAGGTATAGACTTGAACACCTACAAAATCCAAGAAATAGCACCCAAACTGACAATTTTGATCCAAAAAACAAGACACATACGTCACCTAGGAGCAAATGCACTGGAACTGTGCCATGTTGCCGACAACACAACAGACGCCTTCATAGACATACGTGGAAAACTCCGCACAACAGACATGGCAGCCGCATGGCTAATAATAAAAGAGGCAGGAGCAAAAATAACAACACCAAAAGGAGAACCACTCAACGTTAAGCTAAGCCCGAAACAAAAAGTAGCTTTCATAGCAGCAGCAAACCCTAAAATCCACAGAATAATCCTCAACCTTCTAAACCTAGAAACGGAAACTGAATGATAACGCCATTAATACCCTACGCAGCTGCTTTAACAAAAACGCAGAAGACAAGAACATTAGTCGTAGCAGACCTGCACATAGGATGGGAGATAGCTCTCATCAAAAAAGGCATACACATCCCAACTCAAATGCCGAAGCTCCTGCAAAAAATGAAAGACCTTTTATCCACATACAAACCGAAAAAACTGCTGATCTTAGGAGACGTAAAACACACAGTTGCAACTGCACAAACAGGTGAATGGCAAGACGTACCAGAATTCTTCAACAAGCTAAAAGAACAAATAAAAGAAATATTCATAATCCGAGGCAACCATGATGGAAACCTTGAACCCCTACTTCCGGAAAACGTTAAAATCCTACCCTCAACCGATTTGATAGAAGGAAAAATTGGCTTTTTCCATGGACACCGATGGCCATCCCCCACTCTTCTCAAATGTAAAACGCTGATCATGGGACATGTTCATCCAATCGTAGCCTTCCGTGACCCAGCAGGATTCAGGATAACAAGACAAGTTTGGGTAAAAGCAAAGTGTGATGGAATCAAACTAGCTGAAACTTTGCTGCAAAGAAACAAAATAAAAATTGAGGAAAGCGCTGAAGAAGCATTGCGGAAACATTATGGAATTAAACTTGAAACCTCACAGCTTTTCATAATGCCATCCTTCAACGGGTTCCTAGGAGGTAGACCGCTAAATAAGACGAAAGCCGGAGAAAGTACAAGAATTGTGGGGCCTGTTCTCAGGTCAGAAGCTGTAAACATGGAAAATGCGGAAATATATCTTCTTGACGGAACTTTCCTTGGATCTCTAAATCAACTTAGAACTCTAAGCTGACAATCCATGTTTAGCATAAAATTTATAGATAATGCTACTCACAATTAGTGAGGTGTAAAAATGTCGGATGATTATCCAGATTGGTTCAAAAGGAGAA
>DAOVQA010000049.1:0-7437 GCA_030628925.1 Candidatus Bathyarchaeota archaeon
TCCTAGATCACGCGGAAATGAGAATCGCGGAAATGCCAGAGAAGAGAAGACGAGTAAAAGCATTAACACCGATACATTAATTCTCAGCGCGCGCTCGTATAGACTATCAGCCGCCTTTTTGGTGTATTCTTTAAAAGCATCGGCAGAAACAGCCAGGTCTGCATCTATAGAACACATACGAACCATTTCCGGTTCAAAAGAATCGTTTGACCACTACAATCAATGCACACCACATTTTTTACAAGTACCAATAACCATAGTAAAAAGAGAGAATCCGCAGGGATTATTCAAAAAGACTTTGATGTAGCACGCGTGAATTAGAGGTTTTCTTCAAGCATATCAATAAATTGCTTAGCCTGCGCCATACCCTTCTCCCAAAATGCTTCATCAGTGATGTCAAAGCCTAATTCAGCACCAAGCTCGCGGGGACGTTTACTAGAACCTGCAGCCAACAGTCTCTTCAGCTTAGGAACGAAGCCATCACCTTGTTCCTTGTAAAGCTGGTACAGAGCGAACACAAACAGCTGGGCAAACACGTAAGGATAATTGTAAAAGCGATAGTTTGCCATGTAATAGTGTGGTTTCATAGTCCATTCCCACTTCATCACGTTCAACCAATCAACAGAGTCACCATAGATTTTATCCCGTGCTGCAACCCATGATTTGGCAACAGTTTCCCCATCCAGGAACTCGCCTCGCTTTATAGCATCATACATACTTTGTTCAAAGAAAACTCGTGCAGACACTTGGAAAGCTGCCATACCGAACTCGTCCAGTACGCAGGTAAGGATCGCCTGTTTCTCCTCTTTTGTCTTAGCTTTGGAAAGCAGTTGTTCAGTTAAGAGTAGTTCGCCAAATATACTCCCGGTTTCTGCAATGCAACTCCCTATTTCACAGTTGCTCGGCTTCTGTGCTCTTGAACTAAGATATGCATGAACAGCATGACCCAGCTCATGAGCTTGAGTGTAGACATTACCCATCTTCCGGTTGAAGCTCTGTAAGACATAAGCGCTCTTTCCAGCCAGCCACGAAGCGCAAAAAGCCCCTGAGCTTTTTCCCTTCCGTACTTCACCATCAATGTGACGCCTTTCAAACATCTCATCAACCCAACCCCCTATTTCCTCATCAAATCCCATATAAGCCTCCACCACTTCCTTTCGGGATTCTCCCCAAGCATAGTCCATCTCAGGAGCGTTAGGCAGAGGAGCAACTATATCGTAGTTAGCTAGCTTATCTAGACCCATCATCTTAGCCTTTAACCTAAGATACCTTTGATACAGACCAACATTCTTCTCAATAGTGTTCATGAGGCTGTCAATGGCCTGTCGGTCAACATCATTTGCAATCAAACTCTGGGTTATTGGAGTTGGATACTTCCTTAGTTTACACATTTGAAGATGGTCTTCACATACTGCACGGATAGCGCTCGCCCACATAAGTTCATCTTTCCCAAGGCTCTCATAAACTATTTGATTAGATCGCTTCCGCAGGTCACGATTTGGACTCTGATATAAGCCGATTATTTTGCCGTAGGGAAGCGTCTTTGTCTCGCCTTCTACTTCTATGTCGAAGGTTCTAGTAGACAGCCAATCACTTTGAAGCATCTGCCACGCATCAATTCCGTTCTTGTCTTTCACAATTATCAAACGTTCCTCGGTTTCTGAGAGCATATGGGGCACTTTTCTCAGTGTTCTTTCAAGATAATGTTTGTACTCTACCAGCACTGGGTCTGTGACCAATGATGGGTTTTCAGCAAGTAGCTTACCTAACTCGATATCTATGAAGGCGAATGCTTGACTAACTTTCATATACGCCTTTCGAGCAGCATCGTTAAGCTGTTTAGCGACATCATCAGTCGAATCAGCTGAGTACATTAGATAGCAATACATGACTGCGCCTTCAAACTTGAGGGTATAAGCATCTTTCATTTCCAAAAGCTCTAGAAGGTCTTTCGCATCAAGGTTCCCAATCTTGCCATGATATATATCCCTGATTTTTTCTGCTTCATCTACCATAGAGTCCAGTTTCTTTTGAACTGAAGCAGGATTGATACTCTCAACAAGTTGTGAGAGATCCCAAATCATCTCCTCTCTAGTCATAGCCAATCAGTCCAACTAGAACACAATTTTGCTAGCATCCTATTAAAGTATACGCTTCATTGCCTGGTGCGTTCCACAGTTGCGTGCTAAGCCTTAAAAACGAGGTTCAGATGTGTCTTTAAGAAAGGGATGGCTTATGAAGAGAGAGAAGATCAAAAAAGAGGAAGATGTAATCACCTTCTTAAGGGATAAAACGGAATTTGAAAGGGCGGTGCTAGTTACCACATTCAGAATCCCGAAGGGAAAGGTCAGCACCTACAAGGGAATAGCTGAAAAAATCGGTAGACCACTTGCTTACCGGGCTGTTGGCAATGCCTTACATAAGAATCCGCTTGCACCAATTGTTCCATGTCACCGTGTTGTTAGATCTGATGGAGGATTCGGAGGAGAGAAAAAAGGAGCTGAACCAAGAAGGAAACTTTTAGAGCGAGAAGGAATACCCATTGAAAACGGCAGAGTAGCAATCAGTGAAAAGATCTTAGTCTAATAGCTGCGCTAGAGCGCTATTTCAGTTCACATTGTGAAAAAACTATTTTCCTGATCAACCGTTCAAAATCCAGCAGCCCATGTTGACACGTAACACTATGAAAAAAAGTGTGAGAAGAGAAAAGAGACTGAAGATTTGCCTGTTTTCGAAAAAAGAGTAAGAGCTGAAGCTAAAAAGATGTGTACATACTTTTATGGCTTAATGTGTTCAGTGTCTACACACACTCTTAAGGGTAGAACTTGTGAGCAGAAACTTTACTTCCTGTGGAGTGCCATAGTCACGTGTATGTCAAATGGATAATGAATCTTGGAATAAGAGAGCAGTGATCTATCAGATGAAAATCAACCTATACCGGTAAGCTTCACTCGCTTAAGGAAAAATCGAAATTAGCTGGGTAGAAAGTTTGTTAACCTTGTTTGACTCTTGAGCCAAGGCAGGATTTCGCTTCTCTCCAGCCATCTTCTTAGAGGAAGTTTCAGGTTCTTTCCTATCTCACCTAAGGCTTCTTCAAGCGTATTAAACCTAAGGGGTTGTCGCCTCAATGCTTCTCGGCAGATTTCTCTGAAACGCCACACGCCTAAAGGTATCCATTCAGGATATACTTCCATAAGGACTAGGGCTCCTGCCTGACGTCTTATCTGCTTCAAATATTCAAGAACAGGCAAACGTGCTGCATAGTATGCTCCAGCCAGATCAGACGCGTAGGATCGTCGACCGTGAACTAGTTCATAATTAACTCCGGGAACTGCGTTAGGTGAGACAAGCCAAGCTTCTTGAGCTTCGAACACCCATGAAGATGGAAAGAGAAGGATCTGAACGTTGTTCGCTAAGGCTTTGTGTCCGAAAATCATGAAGTCATTTATCCATGGATAATCCAGGATCTTCTTATGTATTGCTCTCCCCAGAATGTCATCTATAGCAGTTATACTCCACTCTGTGGGTACAAGCCTTCTCTGCCTCTTGGCTCCTAACAATCCTATAGAGAACATTCTTGTTATTTGTCTCTGATTAATCTCGGAATTGTAAAGCCTCAAAATGCCTTGTGCAGCTTTTAAGTCAGTATCTGAGACTACATACTCTACAGGCTTGGGAACATTAGGGTTTTCAGCTAAAACAGCGCGTTTAATGGAGGCAGAGGGGCCTGATGGTGGTTCTCTTGGAGAAAAGACGATAGATAATTTTGGTTTCTTGTTAAACCACATTTCAGTGTCTGTAGGCTTGGACGCCATAACGATCTCTTGGAAAATTGATAAAAGCTTATTTGGGTTTCCTGCAGATTTAACATCTGTAAAGCGTTTTCCTCTAACCAGAGAAAATCTGTAACGTAGAATCTCGCTGAATGATTTGTCTATCCAGAGTTCAGGAAGGTCCATGATGGCAGCGTCTTCCACATAGATTGGTGGAACCAAGGGTCCTGCTAAAACCTTCGGGTAATTCCATGAACCAACGAACACCGCGGGGGGTGAAGAGCCGAAAATCTTCTCTTTCGAAAGGTTTTGCTCAAGTTTCATCATGGCTTCAGCTTTGGCTAGAATTGGACAGATAGATTTGCCGCAGAGCCTTCTAAAGCCTCGACAGATGGAGCATAAGCTTCTTCTCTGCTCGTTTCCTGTGACTCTGAACAATCTAGCTTGAACAGGCATATCTGTTTTTCCTTGCCCTTCCTGATCAAGCTTCATCTAGAAGTTTGCTCCCTAAATATTTTCAGTAATGCTTCACGTAAGTACATGCATGTTTGAACCCTATTCTTGACGCTGTTTTGCAACGTCAACCAGCCCCGTACACTTCAGTTAGATTGTATTATCTCCCGATGCCACTTGAGTTCTGTTGGAAGAATTTGCAGCACATTAGCGCCGGGGAGGGGATTTGAACCCCTGCGAGCCTGAAGGCTCACTGGCTTACTTGTCTTCTATCTAGCCCTCTGTATTTTCAATTCAGATTTCGAGGCCAGCGCGTTAACCACTCCGCCACCCCGGCAAATAAAGACAAGGCTGTTTACTTCTAAAAGGATTTTCATCCGGAAGATAGTGATAACGGAAAAAGCTGGCACTTCTATTTTTTGTTTGATCTATCCACACAGGATTCTTGTAACCTCATTTACAGCATTTATGACGTTTTCTTCCCTTTACCTCCAGCCTAAACTAGCTTGCACACCTGATTGCACATACTGCATACATTGAACATACCCTTAATCCTTACAGGCTTGATGAAGTGCATAAAACAACTGTTTCCTTCTAAGAGTCCGGAATGCCTGCTTTCCACGGTATAAGAACTCTTCCATATGAGATTATGATTATCTGGCTGCAGAAAGTTCTTCCCCGCATAAAAATCCGCCGTTGCCCAGTATGAAGTTGGTAAACACTAAATTGTTTGTTGGTGGAACTGTGCATGAACTGCCACCTACCACAATAAAGATTAAGCGTAAAGCAGGTAATAGGAGTGAAAAATCCGGAGAAGTCACATCTTGTCTAACGAGCGACGAAGAACAAAATACGACATTTACGCAGACAGCATAGAAGTAATTGCAAAGAAGAGCATATGCTCCCTAACTAGAGTCTCTTATGGAGCAAACATGCCTGTGGATAGAGCAAAGAAAGTTCTCAACTTTCTAGTTTCACACGGTTTCGTAAAAGAAATTGTTGTAGGTGACCGCAAAAAATATAGAACAACAAAACGGGGCCTAGAGTATTTGGAAACATTCAAACGCATGCAGAAATTCTTCGCCGCATTAGAAGAACCTGTTACAATAAAGATTCCCGAAGCTACCCTTCCTGATCGTATTACAACCGGATACAGGGAACTCGACAAGTTGTTATTTGGCGGAATACCTGAGAACTATGTAGTCATATTGACCTCACCTTCATGCGATGAAAAAGACCTTCTGATTAAGAGATTTCTTGAAGCAGGGGTCAAGAAGGGTCAAATCACGTTTTACGTTACTGCAGAGGTAGGCGGAGCAAGAGCGTTAGTAAAAGAACACTCAAACTTCCATCTTTTCATTTGTAATCCCCAAGCAAATAAAACAATCAGAACCTTACCCAATATATCCAAACTAAAAGGCGTAGAAAATCTTACTGACATCAGTATTGCTCTGACCTCAGCATTTCGCAGATTAGATTCATCGTCCAAAGGTCCGAGAAGGGCTTGCATTGAAATCATTTCCGACATTTTGTTGCAGCATAAAGCAGTTCATACTCGAAGGTGGCTAACTGGCCTCATTCCAGAATTGAAATCAAGAGGTTTCACCACTTTAGCAGTAATGAATCCTCACATGCACTCTCCACAAGAAGTTCATGCAATCCTTGGACTGTTTGAAGGAGAGATCACCATCTACGAAAAAGAAACAGAAAAAGGTCTAAAGAAATTCTTGAAAATCAGAAAAATGTACAACCAAAGATATTTAGAGGACAGAGTATCTCTAAAAAAAGAAGACGTTATCAAAAGCTAGAGTGCTCAATCCTAAAGTTTCTTGCGAACCTACTTTTCCCCAAACAACGGCATACTAGGAAATATCTCGATGCCATATTGATCTATTGAATAAGGAACAAGACTTGGATTCACTTTGGCTTCTCTCATCTTTTCAACTTGGATTGCCCTTGTTGTAGTTCCTCCTGAAAACAGAGTCTGCATCATGATGACTCCGTGAACAAGGAATTCTTCCTCCACCGCGTTTCGTTCAAGACCCAAGTACTTTAGTTCAGTGGTAACAAGGCTGGTGACTCCCAAATCCGCTAGTGATTCAATCAAGTCTACAGTTGCAGTTCTTCGTTTTACAGGATCTGGAAAGCGATAGGTAAGTGCTGCTAAAGTGTCCACCCCAACTCTTTTAGCATTGACTTGCTCGATTCTTGCTTGTAAATCTTCAACTAACCTGTCAATAGACAGCTGCTTCCCCCGTAAGCTACGAGACTCTTCCTCGTACAGCTTCTCTTTCAGCATAGCCACTCTCGACATTCGCGTAGCATCTGTGAAGACAAATTTATTCTCCTCCTCAGCTTTGCGAAAATCCCATCCGAATTTCTGCATTTCAGAGTAGAAGTTATTTTTAGTTTCGTCCAAGCTTACGAAAACTCCATTTTCTTGGTATTCAGAAATGCCTTTGTACAGGAACTGGCTGCACATGATAGTTTTTCCAGCACCTGGTCCCCCGATAATTAAAATAACCCGTCCTTCTGGAAAACCGCCGCCAACGAGTTCGTCTAAGCCCCTAATCCCAGTAGAAATCTTTTTTGGCATATGATCTCACCCAATAACTCTACATACTCTTAAGTAAATATTTATACCTTATGCATGCTCGCCACGTAGGTCTATAAGTTACCCAGGCATCTCATGGGTTGGAAAGCTTCTTGCGTGTTAAGGCACACACACAACATAATAACAAGTTGTGACCACAAAACGTGAGTTTCCTTTTTAAGTCTCAATAACACGAATTCATATGTAAGAGGGTCAAGTAATGAGTGGAAAAACATCTGTTCCTTCAAGAAGCAAAACAACATTAGATTTTGTTGAAGGAGACTTAGTGGTAGGTAGGCGTGCAATTGTCGATGGTACGGGAACACCGCCTGCAGTGAAGGTTTCCGGCACAGTTTACTGTGAAGGCGACAACACCTTTGAATGCTATCTTTCAGCGGAGAACTTAGAATCCGAAGATGACGTAACTGTTCATGGAGACCTGGAAATAGAAAAGGATGTTAAAGTAAAAGAAGGCCGCCTAGAAGTTTATGGGAAAATGACTGCAAAACGGGTAGACGTAGATAGTGCTCTCTATGTAACCCAAGAATTGACAGTTGAGGAAGTTGATGTTGGAGGAAGCCTAAAGGTTGATGGTAATGTAAAGGCTGAAGACATAGA
>DAOVQA010000148.1:0-3699 GCA_030628925.1 Candidatus Bathyarchaeota archaeon
CAATGCGAGGCCATCTTTATTCGATTTTATTGTGCCCTTGAGAACGTTTTCAACTCCTACGAACTCAGCTATCCTCTCGTTTATCGGTCTGTTGAAAAGTTCATGTGAAGAGCCCACTTGGACTATTTCACCATTCATTATGACTCCAATCCTATCTGCTAGGATTAAAGCTTCAGTTTGGTCGTGTGTTACGTGAATAGTTGTCACATTCTCTGTCTTATGTATCCTTTTAAGCTCCTCTCTCAAGAACCTTTGAGTTCTCGGGTCAAGGGCGCCCAGAGGTTCATCTAAAAGGAGGATTTTTGGATTGGGTGCGAGGGCTCTTGCAAGGGAGACTCTTTGTTGTTCTCCTCCGGAGAGGGTTAATGGATGCCTTTCTTTAAGGTGTGAGATGCCTATGAGATTCATAGTGTCCTTGACTTTTCTCTTGATCTCCATTTGCGGAGTTTTATGCATTTCCAATCCGAAGGCTATGTTGTCCTTAACGGTCATGTGGGGAAAGAGCGAGTAGTCTTGGTATACGAATCCGATGTTTCGTTTCTCTGGGGGGAGATGTGTGACGTCGCTGTTGTTTAGTAGTATTTGGCCTTTGTGGGGAATGTGGAATCCAGCGATTAATTCGAGGATAAGGGTTTTTCCTGCGCCTGTTGGGCCTAGCAATACGAAGTACTCGTTCTCAGGTATGTGAAGAGAGATGTTTTTGATGGAGAAGCTTCCAAGGGTGTATGTGAGGTTTTTAAGAGCTATCATAGTGGGTCTCCCAACGCTTTAATATTGTGCGTAGTGTTATGAAAATTGTGAAGCAGACGAGAATTAGCAGGACAGCGATAGGTTGGGATCCTTCAAGCCCTTGGGTAGTGAATCGGTAGTAGATGAAAACTGGTGCAATCATTGGATAGAATGCTATCATTATTACTGCTCCGAACTCGCTTATTCCTCTAGCCCAAGCCATCAAAGCTCCTGAAAAGAGGTGGCGGCCTGTTAGTGGAAGTGATATCCTGTAGAAGGTTTTCCATTGGTTTGCGCCTAACGTTCTTGCTACGTGTTCAAGATGTGGGTTGACGCTTTGGAATCCTTCTCTAGCCGCGTTGATATAGAAAGGAATGCTGACGAAGAGCATTGCTGCCACAATTCCTAAAAGTGAATCCTCAAACACTATTCCAAGGTTCGCGAAGGCTGTTCCAACTGCTCCTTTACGCATCAGGAGAGCGTAGAGCGCTATTCCCGCAACGGTGTGAGGTATGATCACTGGTACATCTATCAAGGATTCTAGAAGGCTTTTACCTGGAAAAACATGTCTAGCTAGCACGTAAGCTAGAGGAGTTCCTAAGACTACTGCTATCAAGGTTGCTAGGAAAGATGCGTATAAAGTGAGTAATATAGACTTGGATGCTGCTGGGTCTTTCATTGCCTCTAAGAGGCCTTGAGGATTAAGGATTAATTGGCTGAAGAGCATATTGAAGATTGTTGCAATAATGAAGATCACTATGACGGAGCCTATTATGGCGAATATTATGGAAAGATAGCTCCATCTCACTTCTTTCAGAGACTCTTTTACATTCAAGGATATCATTCTTCCTCTATGCAGTAAAGCCTAAGTGTCACTGGCACTTTATCAAAGTCATTAGCTACTGCCGGTGTTATGGGAGGCTGTCCCATCTCTGTGAAGATGCTTTGGCCTGTTTCGTCTATCATGTACTTTATGATTTGTTCAGCTAATTCTGGATGTGGGGCGTTTTTGGGCACTGTGACTCCGTAATGGATGGATATTGCGGTTAGATTTCCCTTCAACGTTATAGCCTTCATCTTACCATAAACCTCCATGTATTTTGTTTGTTCACTGCTCAAGTCAATGGATTCAGGGAATTCTACGTAGTTGAGGTTATGTTGTACAGCTACGCTTAGGTATTCGAAGGCGTAGTCTAATCCGCCTGACTGCAATAGCGTGATCAACTCGACAGATTTGTCTCTGATGACGAGGCGTTCCGTGTTGGGGTTGAGGTCTTCAGCAGCTGTGTACACATAAGTTTCTCCTTCTGTCGTCGTGGTGATCGCGGAGTTTGCTTCGATAAGATCTTCAAAGATATGGCTGTCGTTGTATTCAAGCTCAGCGAGCTGTATAACCCATGGTGTGCGATAGCCACAGGGATCCATATTCGGGTTAGAGAATCCCCATCTAACATCTGTCCTCCTCAAGATTTGATACCAATTCATCGGGTTGATTTCGTCAGCATATGCGCTGCTGCTTGTGTAGGCTAATACCATTCTGTTCTTAGCGAACTTTAGGTACCAATCAGCGTACTCAGGCATCATCATGTCTGGTATAAGCGAGTAGTCAGCTGATGCGAGTACGTCAGCTTCCTTTCCTATGTCGGTGATTTTGCGGATGCATTGTATACTTCCAGCGGGTTCCAACTGCACTTTGACACTGTAAACAATCAAGCTTCCAGAAGGTCTGTAAGACTGGAAGTCTTGCTCAAATCTTGCCTTAATTTCCTGTAAGGGTACTGTGAGGCTTCCAGCGTGAAAAATCTTTATCACAATTGTGTTTGTCCAAAGTGTGCCTGTTGCTATGCCGCCGACGATAACGAGGGAAATGATCAGTATTATTATCATCAGTTTTCCTCGTGTGCCAAGCTTTGTATTCATTCCTTCACCTCCTTAAGCATTATGCATGTGTGTGCATATCGCTTTTGTCAGTTCTTCTTATAAGAATTGTGGGTTGGAAAACCTCAACTTAGCTTCTGTTGAAGCGTAACGCTTAACTAGAGGGCAACATCGATATGAACATCCATGCATAACACTGAAGCGAACAATATGATGACTGAAGGCAAAAAAGGAAGTTCCATCAATGGTTTTAAGTGACAAATTCGGCAGAGAACTCAATAGCTTAAGAATCTCCATAACAAAAAAATGTAATCTCCAATGCTTTTACTGTCACAAGGAAGGCGAAGTTGCCTCAAACAACGAAATGACTAAAGAAGAAATTGTGAAGATCGCAAAGATCGCTTGTGAACTCGGCATGAAAAAGGTGAAGATAACAGGCGGCGAACCTTTTCTCAGAGATGATCTTCCTGAAATCGTCTCAGAAATCGCTGAATGTGCTGACGAGGTTTCGTTAACAACCAACGGTGTGCTATTAAAGGAAAATGCTCGAGCGCTTTTTGATGCGGGGCTTAGACGGGTAAACGTTAGTTTGCCTTCACTTATTCCTGATCGCTTTCGGAAAATCACGAAAAAAGACCGTGTTAAGCAGGTGAAAGATGGGATAAAAGCAGCTGTGCAAAGCCATCTTCATCCAGTTAAGATCAACATGGTGATGCTGGAAGGAATTAACATTGACGAAATCTTTAATGCCATTGACTTTGCGCAAGAGGTTGGGGCTATCCTTCAGCTAATTGAATTTCAACCAATTCTGCCGGAGAATTATGTCTACTGGGAGAAGTTCCATTATGATCCAGCGCCAATAGAAAAATGGCTGAGAAAGAAGGCTGTTTCAGTTCAGACGCGTTCTCTTCATAAGCGAATAAGATATTTCATAGAGAGAAATGGAGAACCTGTGAGCGTTGAGGTTGTTCAGCCTATGCATAACTCCATATTCTGTCAAAACTGCACTCGGCTAAGAGTTACTTCAGATGGAAAATTGAAGCCGTGTCTTCTCAGGAACGATAATCTTGTGGACATTATTTCGCTTATTAG
>DAOVQA010000005.1:0-16373 GCA_030628925.1 Candidatus Bathyarchaeota archaeon
CAACACTCGGATTTAGTGTTTTTGCGAAGTTTCTCAAATATCCAAACCTGACTCTTTTGCATGGAAACTCGCCTAGACCCTTTTTCAAACGTGCCTCTTGCGTTCTGCATCTGTCAATGCTTAAAACAGCCCTGCTATTGCTTATCTCGATTGTCTTGAATGGTTGATCTAAGGCCCAGCTTGACTTCTGCAAAAGACGCAATATCGTTGGGATGTCCGCATTTTCATCCACTTGAAACATTCTGCGTAAGCTTTTGGCTTCAATTTTTGCCATGATCTGCCATACTCCAGCGTCAATTTCTGTTGCAGCTTCAGTGCCAAACTTCTCTTCTATGCCCAGAAAGTATAAGCCATCAACCCTCCACAAGTTTCTAGTTTGGAGGAAGAAGAAGTCAAGTAATTCTTCAGTGAGCATTTTAGCCAATGTTTCACGGTCTTCAGGGCTGCCAGGAGGATATTTGCTCATATGAAACACCACATGTAGAATGAAAATTATTATGGATTAACCTTTTAAACTTAATCTGTTCAAAAAGAAGGAATCGGCGGAAATCTTGGATCAGTTAATAAAAGCCATCATTCTGGGAGTTGTTCAGGGTTTAACAGAGTGGCTTCCAATATCAAGCACTGGACATTTGAGGCTGTTGGAGATTTTTTTGGAGTTGGAGGTTCCTGTGCTTTTTGATGTTATCCTGCATGCTGGAACTTTAATGGTTATTTTAGTGTTTTTCAGAAAAGAAATCAGCAATATCCTATCAGCTCTTTCACGTTTAGACTTTAAAACAGAGTATGGAAAAATGGTGCCTTTGATAATTGTCGGGGTTATTCCTACAATAGTGATTGGCTTAATCTTTGGTTGGTCGATAGAAAGTACGTTCAAAAACGTTTCAGCAATTGGCGTGGCATTCTTACTCTGCGGTACACTACTTTATTCTTCAAAGTTCGGGAAAGAGAAAACCAATGGGATAGGCTACTCGACAGCCATAATTATGGGCGTGGCACAAGGCATAGCAATAATTCCGGGCATTTCAAGAAGCGGAGCAACCATCACAGTTGCACTTTTACTTGGAATCAAACGGGAAAAAGCTTTCGAGTTCTCTTTCTTACTTTCAATTCCAGCTATACTGGGCGCTTTAGGCTTTACCGCTTACGAGGAGTTCGGTGAGTTGGCATCCTCAAGTCTAGAGTGGAGTGAAATCCTTGCCGCGACAATCATAGCGATGCTTGTTGGATACTTTGCCTTGAAACTGCTTTGGAAAGTTGTAGCCAGAGAAAAATTCCATTTTTTTGCATTCTACTGCTGGCTGCTTGGCATAGCATTAATATTGCTTAAGCATGTTTCAGCCATTTAGGTTTCCCAGATAAAAACTCTGTCAAAAACTTTGCAAATTCACTTTTTTTCTTGTAAACCGCTATTATTTCCTCGTTCACAAAAATTTTGAATCCTTTGTGAAGATTCTTAGAGATTTTTTCAGCCACACCAGCGTTTCTTCCGCCATCCTTCAATTTCTCCTCCAGTAGCACGGTTGCATCCACGTATTTTCTGCTTATTTCCACGAACCATCTTCCATCTTCAATGTACGGTCCAGACACAGTGTTTAGGCCACTCGAATGTTTTTTCAAGAATTCCTTGCACGCATTCTTCTTTGCAAGTGGTGGACCGGAATGTTTCTTGACTGACGGAATTGATTGTTGCTCAAGCTCAAAGATGAACATGTTGATGGTTCTCTCGTCGCTCCATGGAAGGTCTCGCAAAATCTTGAAACCGTTCAATTCGATCAGCTTACGCAATGAGCGTTGGGACTTGTAGAGTTGACCCCAAAGAACATCTGAAACCACATTAACCTGTCCAAAAGTCATGAAGATTATTGTGGAACCACTCTCTTTCAATTTCCGTTTCAGCTCTTCTATTGATAAAGCAGTTGTTTCTTGAGGGTAGAAGAACTCTATGTTGGGATTTCTTAGGAAAGCTCGTGAAGCAGCTATCAAAGTGTAGAGTTTTTGTGATTGCACTGCGGAAGCAACATTTCTCCTTTTGTCCACTGGATCAATCATAATCAAGGGTTCATTGAACAAAAGTGCTGGTTCGTTTTCTCTTCCCTTGTAATAACCTTCAAGGTCGATGGCTAGTCCTTTGTGTTGTGAAAATGCTTTCAGCGTGTCCACGAAGGATTTATAGTGCAGAATTAGAAGTTCGCACAGGTAGCCGCTGAATCCGCCGACTTTGATTTCTGCGCCGTAAACACTTATTCCTTTCATGAACTTCTTTAGCATCCGCACTTCGCCTATCATCTGCTCCTTCAAACGTTTTTTCACATAGTCTGTGTGGAAGGGTGTACGATCTGTGGCGCTTAACCACTCTCCCTGTTTAACTTGGTAGCAGGGCACAACGTTGATTCTTGTTTCTTCAACCACTGCTTCCAGATATGGATGTTCCGCAAATCTTTCAACTTGTTTTTGGCCTTCTGTAGCTTTTCTAGCTATTTTCAGACATGTTTCTCCTAGGAATTCGCGGGGTATCGTTGTTGGTACACGCATAAAAATGTCGATGTCTGGTTCTCTGCTGAGCCATGTATCCTTTGCAACAGAGCCTTCCACTCTCACTTGAGTTTCTATGCCGAACTCCTTGGATGCGGAAACAACCTTTTTTTCCAGTTTTTCAGCTAAAGCCTCAATTTTAGCTCGTTCCCTTTTTTTTGGTGTAACCTTCTCCAAAACGGATGAGCAAACTTTTTCGATTTTTTTCTGCATAAACGTTAGCTCTTTTTGCTATTGTTGTGGACAGAACTCTTTAAGGGTTGAGTAAATGGGTCCTTTAGGTGTCAAGTTGCTTCTTTTAAGCCTTAAACATTTGGCCCTAACAATCCCAAATTCACGATCCGCATTTTCACTTATACATTCCACAAGTTCAGTCTTGTTGCTTCCAGATTTCACACGGGCAATCGTCAAGTGAGGACTAAAACCTTTAGAATCTGGTCTGAACCCTAATCCGCGTAAACGGGGCTCCAGCTGACTGAAAATACTTCGCATGCGGTCCGCACCCTCTGTTATTCCAACCCATACTACTCGTGGATACCTCAAGTGTGGGAAGACACCGACTCCATGAATCTTAACGTCGAACGGGGTGAACTGAACCTTTTTCATCTCTTCAAAAATTTTTTCAACCATAGGTGAGGTTATGTTTCCAAGGAAACGCATAGTTATATGAATGTTCTCGGGTTTAACCGATTTCAAGTTCGCCCCAGTTTTAATCAAAAGGTTCTGCACATATATTATTTTTTTCAGGATTGCTTCGTTGTCCAAGTCGAAGGCTACGAAACTTCTGATCGATTCTGGCATCTATTGATTCTCCTCTTTCGGTTCATGATTGTTTTTTGTTCCTTTTATAAATGCTTTTCACAAGATTGATCGTCTAAAAGGCAAGCACGCTCTCTAGCTTATGCTCTAAACCATTTGAATATCAAATATCTTATTTTTTCTCTTTCTATGTCAGGCACTGCTATGATGAATCTTTTTCGCACAGTTGTTGCAAGTCTTCCAGCTTTAACAATTTCCGTAGCTGTCATCTCGGATTTGGCTTTTCTAACAGAAACCATGTATGGTGAATGCTCCAAGCCGGGTCCATGCTTGTAAACTGCAAAGTCGCATCCAAACTTTATTCCCGGTGTTACAACAAAGCCGCTACTGCGCAGATCATGATAAACAGCATATTTTCCATCAAATTCTTCATATAACAGCCTAGCTCTTTGACGAAGCTTTCTCAAAGTTACCTTCTTTTTTCTTTCAGAACCCTCATGCACTGTTATTGCTCGTTTTCCAGCAAGGTAAACGCCTTCCATCAAATCCAGAATTAATGGAACATTGAATTCCGGGGTTTTAGGCTTTGGAATTCCGAGAGGTTTTCCATAGAACCCCATTTTGTAAAGTTCTGATCCGTCTTTTGGGTTCCATACAATTAGGAAGTTTTCAATGAATTCCACTTTGATTTTTCTAGGCATGTGTTTTTTCGCCTTTTACATGATAAAGGACAATATTCTGGCAGCGTCAGCGGCGTCTTCAGCTTTGTCAGCGGAATCTTCCAAAAGTTGTAGAACATCCCTTAAGAGGATTAAGGGTGGAAAATCGAGATGGCTGCTTAGCAGTTTAATTTCAAGTTTGCGATAAAGCTCGTCAACGGCCCGTTCTGCAATCTCCACGTCTTTGGCTTTCTCCATAACTTTAGTTGAGCCATAAACTAGAACCATCATGGTTTCCCTTAGCTTAAGCACAGCCTCCAAAACGGCTTCTGAAAGCCTAAGCAAGTCCTCTTTTATGTCCAGAGGCACGCTCCAATCATGTTCCATGATTTCAAGCAGGCGGAAAGCTACGCCTTCACAGAAGTCTGCAATTTCGCTTGTTAAGTTTGTGAATCTTACGAAGTCTTCTCTACTCAGAAGAATTGCTCCGATTTCAGCAAGTTCTCGTGAGACTAAACGCTTAGCTTCGTCAACTTCATCTTCTTTGCTTCGAATAATGTTGAAAAGCTGCCTTGCTTGTTCTTTATCATTTTTTAAAAAGCAGTCTATGATTTGAGGGGTAAGTCTGGTTAAATCTAAAACTTTTCGGAAGTGGTCTCCGGAAACGTTTAAAGCTCTACGTTTCACACGCCTCTCAGTTTCTGCAGGGAACGCCAAGTTTTCTTCCACCCGCGAAAATGCGGTCTGAATTTCTAACAGTAGATATGCTGAAGTACTAAAAAAGGTAACGTAACTTTAGCCCTCAAAGGGTTCGCCTAGATCTTTGAAGTTGGCTTTCCAAAGGAAATATTCATGTAAAAGCTGCGGTAATTCTTTGACTCTGCTTCTGACCTGTTTCCATGAGTCACGGTCTCGAACCGTAACTGTATTGTCTTTTAATGTTTCATAATCTACTGTTATGCCTAAGGGTATGCCGATCTCATCTGCGCGGGCATATCTTCTACCGATAGAACCAGCTTTATCATATTCCGCCATGAATCCTTCGTGAAGCAATGTTTTGTAAACTTGTGATGCCTTTTCGGGCAAACCGTCCTTTCCTACTAGAGGATAGACGCCAATTTGTATTGGAGCTAGATGCCGTGGAAAGCTCAATACTGCCCTGCCATCTTTGAGATGGTAAGCGTATTCGAGAGCTACATGAACTAGTCTGTCTGAGCCGAAACTTGGTTCAATAACATGCGGAATGAACCTTTTTCCCCGTTTCTTGGTCTTTTTATGTATGATTTCTATGTGTTCTGGTAGAACCTTGTGTTTTCCAAGCATGTAATAACCGTTTTTCTTGATTAAAACCTCAACTTCTTCTGGGTCAACTGTGGAAAGCATCTCTGCAACCTTTGCAGCATCTTCTTTGAAAACTGGTCCAAGCTTAGCCATCAAAGGTTTTACAATCGTTTGTTCCCTCTCAACTGGTTGTTCGTATTCCTTAAAGACGCGGAGGTCTACACCACTGAACTGCATGTGTCTCTTCAAATCATAGTCTGTTCGGTAAGCGTGCCCAGAGACTTCAACCCAGCCCCAACGTTCAACGTGAACCTCTTGGTCAAAGCTTTGAAGAGCATAGTGGGCTCTTTCCCATGGAAGTTTTTCGACGAAACGCTGTCTTTCAGTAGGCACACCAAGGTCAATCAGCAATTTTTTAGCTATAGTCATAAAGATTGCCTGCCACTCAGCCTTAATGTAGCCCTTCGCCAATGCTTCTTTCACTGTAACCTCTGTAATTTGTTCTGAGCCACGCATCTTGTTTTCAGCTGTGATCAGCCTTAATGTCTCGTTTTCGAAATCTTTCAGTAAGAAACAGCTAGGTTTTTCTGGGTCAAAAAAGAATTCAAGGTCTATTATGGTGAATTCCCTCGTTCTTATTAATCCTTGTCTAGGCGAGATTTCATTTCTTAGGACGTGACCTATTTGAATCACTCCAAAGGGAAGTTTTTCTCTTGCCATTCCGTATAGATGTTTAAATTCTACGAATATTCCTTGAGCTGCTTCGGGACGGCCATAACCAATGGCTTCGGAATAGGGACCGATGGTTGTCTTGAACATTGTTAAGAAGTATTTTGGTTCGCTGAAAGTGCTTCCGCAGTCTGGACAGCGAATTTCATGTTTTTCAATAGCCTCTTTGACTTCCTTCAGGCTTAGCTTTTCAGCTTCAGACTCGCTGATTTTCGCAAACTCCCGGAGCAAATGGTCTGCACGGAACTTTCTCTTACATTTTATGCATTCAACCATAGGCTCTTTGAAATGATCCACATGACCTGAGGCTTCAAAAACCTTGCTTGGAGCAATTATCGGAGACTCGATTTCTAGGATTCCAAGTTTGTTTATAAACAGTTCTCTCACTTTTTTTTCAATGTTCTGTTTCAGCCTAGCGCCCAGAAAACCGTAGGTTATGAAACCGCTTACTCCGCCGTATATTTCATAGGATTTCCAGAAGAAACCTCGTCGGCGTGCTAACTCGTTAATTAATGTAAACTTGTCATGAGCTTGAGTTTCGTCTGTCATATTTGCTTAACCTCTCTGAATTAAGTGTTCAGAAGTTCTAAGGATTTACGAAATATAAAACATTGGCTTCTAGCACTTTCTTAAGAAATCTTTTTAGGATATTCTGGACAACAAGTGATTTGAGGAATCTTGAAGATGAGTGGTTATGTAAAAGAAAGCGAACTTGTGGCTTATTGTGGTATTTATTGCCGGTTGTGTGACTATTACACTGGCACAATTAGAGATGCAGCCAGAAATTTGCGGAAAGTTGTTAAGAGTCATAGTGAGCTTAAGCTTTTTGCCGATACTGCTAAGGTCTTTGATTTTTAAAATTTCGTAGAAGGTTTAGAATGGATTTCTAAGGAGATTAATCTTTGTGTTGGTGGTTGCAGGGGAGGTGGGGGTTGGGGTGACTGCCCCTTGCGCAAGTGTTGCGTTGAAAGAGGCATAAGGTTCTGTTATGAATGCGATAATTTTCCTTGCGAAACCTTGAAGCGCTTCCCAAAACGTGTTGAGGAGTTAAAAGAAATAATGGAGATGCAGCTGGAAAACTGGGTTAAACGGAAGTTGGAGCAAACTACGGTTTAAGTATTGGTTTTTAAACTAGCAAGGGTTGTGATCTAAAATTGAGAACTTTGACCATTCAAGACATGTTGGATTTGGTTGATGGTGCAGCAATTTTTTCCGCTGGAGGAGGAGGTGCCCCTGAAACAGGCTATGGAATAGTGGGTAAGCTGGCTTCTGGAGGTTACACCGTTAGACTTGTTGCACCTTCAGAAGTGCCTAATAATGCGAAAATCGTTAATTTCGCATGTGTGGGTGCCACGACATCAGTTGAATATGACGCTGATGCAGCGGTTAAAGCTTTGAGGGTCTTGGAAGAATACGCAGGTTTTTCTGCTTATGCCATCATTCCAGTGGAGCTAGGAGGTTTCAACACTTTAGTGGCTGTTGACGTTGCTGCTAGATGCGGCATTCCAGTTGTAGATGCAGATGGTGCGGGTAGATCTGTTCCAGAAGTCCATTTGAAAGTTTACACAATTGATGATATTCCATTATCCCCGATGGTTGTTGCAGACTTGCACGCAAAAACAGTAGTCATTGTTGAAGAAACCAAGGATTTAAAGGCTGCTGAAAGAATTGCCCGTGTTCTCGCAGCTGAGTGGAACAACAGCGCTTACACAGCTAGAAGAATACTGACAGGTGAACAAGTGAAGACTTCACCAATTCAACTCAGTCTGTCAAAATGCATGCAAATCGGACGGCTGTTAAGAACAACCTCCAACCCTGTAAAGGCGGTTTTGAACGAAACAGGCGGCTTCAACCTTTTTAAAGGCATTGTGGATCATGCTGAACAAGAGACTGATATGGGCTTCACGTTCGTTAACGTAAAACTCCGTGGAATACATAAGTACGCAGGGAGCATACTTGAATTTAAAGCAAAAAACGAAGTGCTTGTCGCTTATAGAGATGGAGAACTTGCTGCAATGGCTCCTGACATTATCACTCCTGTGCATCCTGAAAGCGGTAAGTGTATAACGGCGGAAAGAATTGAGAAAGACGACAAATTGCTGGTTTTGAGCCTACCAGCACCACAGAAATGGAGAACCGGAAAAGGATTAGAATTATGGAAGGATGTGATTCAAAGGTTAAACATAAAGGAAGAGTATGTACCAATGGAACAGTTAGCATCATCCTGAAAAGCTTAATCCATCATTCCAACTGCAAATGTTCAACAATTTCCGTTTTTTAGCCATGAGGTAGCATAGCACTTTATAAAGCGGACTTCAAATAGGGAGATGTTTACAAGGTGTTAGACTTGCCGAAGATAAAAACTGCTTTGGTGGGTGTTGGAAATTGTGCATCAGCCCTTGTTCAGGGTTTGCAGTATTATAGCAACAGCGAAAGAGAGGAAGAGTATATTGGACTGCGCAGCCTCTTCTTAGGAGGCTTCCATCCAAGAGACATTCAAATAGTTGCAGCGTTCGATGTTAACGATCGAAAAGTTGGGAGGACTTTGGCTGAAGCCATATTTGCTTCTCCAAACAACACTGTAAAACTTAGCAATGTTCCACAAACCAGTGTCATAGTGAGTAAAGGTCCAGTTTTAGATGGGTTAGGGGAATATACAAGAAAGGTTGTAGAAGTTAGCGATCTACCCGAAGTAAACGTTGTAGACACACTGAAAGAAACAGATGCTGAAATCGTGGTCAACTTGCTTCCAAGCGGAGCGGTTAAGGCTTCTCAATGGTACACTGAGCAAGCGTTAAGAGCTGAATGTGCCTTTATTAATGCTACACCAGTTTCTATTGCCAGCCATACAACATGGGCCAAACGCTTCGAAGAGGCGGAACTGCCACTCGTAGGCGACGACCTAATAGACCAAGTGGGCGCCACAATCTTACATAAGACTTTACTGAAGCTGCTTTCAATGCATGGAGTTCACATAACCGAAACGTATCAGCTTGATGTTGGAGGAGGCACTGAATCTTTAGACACCCTAGAACGAACAAGAGATGTTAAACGGGGTATTAAGACAAGATCTGTTGAAACAGCACTACCATACAAAGCTGCTGTCGTAGCTGGCTCCACCGACTATGTTGACTTTTTGGAAAACAAACGCGACAGCTACCTTTGGATCAAAGGATCATACTTTTGCAGGGTGCCCATGCAGATAGATTTAAGACTCTCAACCGTTGACGCGCCAAATGCTGGTTCAGCCCTATTCGATGTGATAAGAGCAGTGAAAATTGCCTTAAACAGAAAAATGAAAGGAGAGATACTGCCAATTTCCGCATATGCCTTCAAGCATCCCTCCCAGCTATTGTCGTTTGAAACTGCTGAAAAAGCGTTCGCTGATTTTATAAGGGAAAACGTGTGAGTTGGATATTATTTTTCACAGAGTTTTTGTAATTCGTCTATTACTCTCTCCTTTACCCCGCTCTGCGTTATTTTCTCCTTCAACAAACTTATTGTTTTCACAGGTGTAGGATCTACACCTCGCAATATAGCTAAATATACACTTGCAAGATCACCAATATATACAGCGTACAGCATCTTAGCTAACCTGCCTTCGCCGGCAATCCAGACTTCAGAAATCCTCTGTGAGTCTTCAAAAATCAGCTCTTTTGTAACTTCAATTCTCTGTTTTATTTCCTCAGGTTCAGCTCTATCTCGAATGAAAATTGCGGAAAAAAAATTTGTAAGCTCTTTTGCTGCTTCCCATCCCACAAGTTCATTATGGTTGAGTTCAGGGAAAAACTCCCATTTAGCTGGAACCTTACTGTTTTCGTTGAATTGCTGCTTATAGCGTTGGGCAACAGCACGATAAATCTCAAAACCATAAACTACGGGAACTGTTCCATTAATTTTGGAAGCCAAAACTTTAGAAAAACTGTCGCTAAGAGGAGTTTCAGCAGAGTTGTCACACTCAGCTTTCTCCAATACTTCAATAGCCTCAGAAATTTCAGAGTTAACATCAGAAACTAAGCAAAGCTTCGCTAATATTATCAGCATAGGCAGAAACAAATAGGGAAGAGCAGCACGTGGAGGCATTCCAGAAGGCACACGTAAATACGGCAAATTCAGCTGTTCAGCAATTTTTAGGAGCCTTCCACCAGAACTTATGCAAAAAATCATGCAATTTCTTCTAATTGCATCAAGAAACATGCCTAAAGTTTCTTCAGTTTCTCCGGAATAGCTTACAACGAATATCAGAGTTTTCTCGTTCACATAAGCTGGCAAGGAATATTGTCTGCAGACTTCAACGGGGACATTGATTCTATCCATTGTCCAGTCTTTCAGGAGTTCTCCACCAATCGCTGAGCCTCCAGCGCCAGCAATGACTATTGCTTGAGGATTTGAATAATTGATCGGTACAGTCAAAGCCAGTTTTGCTGCTTCTTGACAATGTTTATGAGATTTTAAACAGAATGAAAGCATATTACTTCGGTCAATTCTCTTAATCTCATCAGGATTATCCAGAGTTGTCGATGACAAGATTCATGCACTCCTCACCATTTAATCATAGATTTCTATGTGTCTCTACCTTTTAAAACAAAAGGTTCAACATTGATTATCAAGACTTTTATCCATGAAAAACAGTCTTTAATTAGCGAAGGTAGAAAATAGCTTGCCTAAGAGAAAAATTTCCATTGCTGTACCCGCCTCAATTATATCTGATGTCCCACACCTGCGAGACAAAACTTTGAAGGTGGGTTTAATTGGTAGAGCAGCTGCGATTTTCAGAGTTGACGAAATTATTGTCTATTCAGATAATCCACGTGTAAATCAAACTTCAGACATGGGTTTGGTTGCAGCCTTACTCTCTTATATGAACACGCCGCAGTATTTGCGGAAGAAACTTTTCAGGCTTAGACCTGAATTGAGGTATGCTGGTGTTCTCCCACCACTGCGAACGCCTCATCATCCACTGAATCGGTTGATGAAGAATTTGGAAGTTGGCGAATACCGTGAAGGAGTCACTTTATCTAAAACGAAGAATTGTGTTCTCGTAGATATAGGAATTGAAAAACCAGCAACTATCTTGGGCACGCAATTGCCAACCGGTATGCGGGTTACAGTGAGGGTTACAAAGGTTGACAGGCGGGTTGAAGCTGAACTGGTGCAGCCTGACGAAATACTAGAATACTGGGGTTACAGGGTTACAGCAGAAAAACTTCCCTTCGGACAGATAGTGAAAACTAAAAGTTTCGATCTAACAATTGCCACATCCAAGTATGGCGTGCCACTTGTTAATGTTGCTGAAGGGATAGCTGAAAGATGGCGAAAAGCTGACAGGATTCTCTTGGCTTTTGGAGCCCCAATTCATGGACTTTACGAAATAGTCAAGTGTGAAGGACTTAACCTAGAGGAAATTGTGGATTTCGTTGTTAACACCATTCCCAAGCAAGGAACAGAAACAATTCGAATCGAAGAAGCGGTTACAGCTTCTTTAGCCATCTTGAATTACAACTTCGCCTTTAAGACTTGATGGCCAAAGCATTTCTTCGTTAACTTTTTCTGCAGCTGTCTAGTCATCATTTTGCATTGTCTCCAATAAGCAAGGTTTCTTTTGCTCAAAGTTCCATTTCCTGAGGACACTTCTGAAAATATTCAGATGAAGCCCAGCTGTTCTTACGGTATCCGGTTCAATCATAATCGTAAGCAACATCTTTGAAGATCGACTTCCTAAAAAATGGCACATAAGTCTCTTCATGCCCACCTGAAACAAGTCCTATTTTAGAACCGGCTATTTCCGCATACTTAGTGTGCCCTTAACACGGGAGTAGGTCTCACATTCCATGCAGCCGAGCCATCCTCACTGTATGTCTCAGCGCGTTTTCCTAAGACCCAGCGTCTTGAAGCAATCGAATTCAGCCTATCCCAAAATTTTCTGCAAGAAACTTTGGCAGGTATAGAATTACGGTGAAGAGTACTGAGCTACTTGTTGTTTGAGTGCGCCTTTTTATTTTGTCAACCATCCTATTAATCCGTAATGAAAACAAGATTTTGAAAAGCTACTGTAAACATCCACGATTTTGACCACAGTGCTTCTCAAGTCAAACAAGACAGCTTAAACTTTCAAGGAAGCGTTCTGCCACCAGTTAGGTGCAATCCTAATCGCATTTCACTCTGGTATAAAGAGATAAATGTTTGTTTTTCTTATGTGCGTGTATGAATTTCGATATCGCCATGCCTTTAACGCTTTTCACGGTTACCATGATAGCCATGTTCTTAAACAACAAGGCTGAGAGAAAGTTGAAGCCTACATTTGAAGAAAGAGAGTTTCGTATTCGAGATGCGGTTTTTCTTGTTATTGCAATGGGTATAACAGTTTCCATAATCATTTTCATTCCACAATTGGCTCTTATGATAATGTTCCTCTTTGCCTACTCAATGCTGCTTTTCATGTTCACATATCTTTTTTCAGACTTTAAGAAAACTGGAGCCAAAGTGTTCTGTTTAGCATTTTTTACAGTTAGTTTTTTGGCAGCCACAATCAGTCTTATCGTCTTCGGCGCAAACAGCACCGTTGCTTATGGAGCCTTAGTTTTTTACTGTCTATCCGGTTTCGCATTTCTAGCGTTGATGTATGAGCAGTATAGAATTGACACGGGAGAGAGATGGTATTTGGCGGTGTTGCCGCCTGCATCATTTATATGCTTCTACTTGATTTTCAACAAAACCCCCTTGTGGTTTCCATATCTTATGGATTTATTCGGAATAGTATTCGCGATTCTGATAATCCTTTACTTAGGAAGCTTGTTCTCATGGAAAACATCACTCATTTTTGTTGGTCTTCTCACAGTTATGGACATAATTCTAGTCTTGTTTACTGGTTCAATGGTGTCTGCAGTAAGGCATATTTCAAGTCTTAGGCTTCCAATGCTGATTTCGGTGCCAACTATTCCAGCAAGTTCGTTTTACATATCTCTTGGTCTGGGTGACTTTTTCTTTGCAGGTTTGCTTGCCGTACAAACTATGAAGAAATTTGGTAGGCAGTTTGCAGTGTTGTCAATTGTTGCAATGTCCTCATCTTTCTTTGTCTTTGAAACGTTCATGCTCAACTTTAAATGGGGAGCTCTCCCAGGCACCTTGATGATTATTTGCGGATGGCTGCCTTTAGTACTTTGGAAAAGACGAAACATTAAGAAACTTGACTGGATTAAAGAATAGGAAAGCTGGCAAAACAACTCTGTTTATCTAACCGAATAATGCCCCTAATCCTTCAAGCGCTGCCTCTTCTTTTTCTTTCTTTTCCTCTTCTGTCTTTTTCTTTTCTTTCTTTGCTGGTTTGGCCTCTGCTTCTGGTGCAGCTGCAGCTGCTGGTGCAGCCATCATTGTTGGAGCAGACTTGATTGCTTCTTCAATGTTCACTTCAGATAAGGAAGCAGCTAATGCTTTGACTCTCATAGTATCTGCATTTATGCCTGCGGCTGTCAAAACCTGAGACAGGTTTTTCTCATTTATCTCTTTCCCAGCTTTATGAAGGAGCATTGCAGCGTAAACGTATTCCATACCTTTTCACCTCTTCATTCAACTATTTTAACCTTTTTCAGCTTCTTTGGATGGTGCAGCTTTTTCTTCTACAATAGGCAATCTACTACTTAAACTTACCATTGCAGCGTGTGCTTTTCTGACTAAATCTTCTATTGTGTCTTTTGTAGGTACAGCTGCACTCAATGCCAGTATATATGCTTCTTGGTGGGCAATCTGTGTAAGCGATATTATGTTTTCCATTGTTGGATAAGCTACACTTAAGGATAAACCGAAAGCATCTGCATGAGCATTCTCAATGCTTCGCTCAACTTCGTCCAGATCTATTCGAAGCTGCTCCTCAGTTATTATTAAGTTCTCATAATATGCAACCTTCATTGAAAGCCCTGCTTCAACACATTTTATTCTAAGTTTTGATAGGATGATTGCAAGCCTTTCAGGGATTACGTCGCCTTTCTCAGCAACTAACGTATCCGTGGTTATCCATACGCTTCCAGACTCTATTCTTGTAGGTAATCCTACAGCATTAAGTTGGCTGATTACTGGGCCCGGTGGCTGTCCAGTGTTTCCAGCTGGCACTATGACGTCGAGGGCTGCTATGTCGCCAGACTTGGCTGTTGTTATGACTTTGCCCTTTTCAAGAAGTAATGCAAGCTTGAACGGATTCAAGTTTGTAAATAGATATATGTTCGCCCCTTCTAGATGCTCTGCAAGTATTTTCAATTCGGGTCTTTCTTTGAAGTTCTCAATGGCTCTTTTCATCAGGGTGTTTTGTATAACTCGCATAGAAACTTGCTCAGCCAGATTTTTCTTGAACCGCTGTAGTTGAGGGGCCCTGACCTTCTGCAGGCTGGCTATTCCGACAACCTTGTATTTCTTCATTAACTGTGCAACCTTTTCTACTTCGCTGATTTTCTTCTGTAAAACTTGCTGGGATGGCATTTGTTTTCCTCCTTCAGGTAATCTTCACGGGCGTACCCATAGACGTCTTAATATAGACTGTTTTGATGTTTTTTGCTCCCCTCTTAAGTTTTCCCTCTATAACCGTTAAAACTGCCTGAACGTTTTCAGCTATTTCCTCTTCTTTCATGCTTTCAACTCCAATACGACACCGTATTACTGGATGGTTACGCATTCTTACAAACACCATTTTGCGATATCTCTTCAATAAACCAGAAATATCTGCTGATGGTGGAACAGGCACAGGCATCTTCCCTCTTGGACCTAAGGCGGGACCTAATACCTTGCCTACACGAGGCATTAAAGGAGCTTCAACTATGAAGAAGTTGTATTCGTTTGCTATTTTTCGCAGATCCTTCTTTTTACCGGCCAATCCGCCCAGTTCTTTTTGTCCAATGACAAGATCCGCTTTTGCCTTCTTTGCCTTCAGAGCTAATTCTCCTGTGGCGATCACGCATATCTTGTTCGGTTTTTCCGGCGATTGATGTGGTAGTTCTATTCTTTCTTGGATTTTTCCTTCAGGGGATTTCATGTCAATGTCTTTCAGGTTTAGAATCAATTCCACTGATTGAGTGAAATTCCTTTTCGTAGATTTTTCTTTCACTTCTTTAATTGCAGTTACTATTGTTTTTTTGTCTAGGGGCAATTTAAGGAGCCTCGGGGAATGAGGATGGGGAATGCAGTTATAAAAATATTCTCTTATTCTCCGCTTTTATTGTATAGTTCATCATATTTGCCTTCGTCCATTTCCCTTTGCACTTCACGCGGGTCTTTGCTTTCAACTGTAACTCCCATGCTTACACAGCTTCCTAGGATTTCTTTTGCTGCAGCTTTCAGGTTTTTGGCTAAGAGCTCTGAACGTTTAAGCTTGGATATATGAACGACTTGTTCCATGGTGAGGTTTCCAACTTTCTCAGTGTTAGGCGTTCCTGAACCTTTTTCAATTTTGAGTTCTTTCACGATGAGGGCGGATGTTGTTGGTGTTCCAACGCTAACTTCGAATTCTTTGGTTTCAGAGTTAACCGTGACTTTCACGGGAACTTTCATGCCAGCATAATCTTTGGTGAATTCGTTTATCTTGTTCACGATCTCTAAAATGTTTACACCCAGCGGGCCTAAAGCTGGTCCTAAGGGTGGTCCAGCTGTTGCTTGCCCTCCGCTTACAAGTAGATCCACGACTTTTTTCTCACTCATTTAAACTTCACTTTCCCTTTCTGCTTTTTGAACTAACTTAACATAGTCGGAATGAACAGTTATTGGAAGTGTGAAAGTTGCCTCCAGCAACTCGAGCGTAACCTCTTCCTTAGCCTTGTCGATGCGGGTTATTTTTGCACGCATTCCCTTAAACGGTCCACCAGTCACTTCTACTATGTCTTTTTCACTTAGTTCTTCAATAATTGGTTTTCTAACAAGGTACCTTTCAACTTCTGAGAAACTTACAATACCAGGAACCCTCGACCGCACATGTTTTATGCTTGCTATTGCTTCTTCCACGAAGTGTGGGCTGTCGGCTTCTATGAAAACGTAGCCTCTTAAGGTTTCGGGGACAAGAATTGCTTTTATCGGTATTTTTTTCATTTCAGTCTTTGCAGCTACAAGTTTTCCTACGTTTCTCTCCTGTCCTGTTGTTGTTCTTACAGCAAAAATCTTTGTTGCTGGTTTTTCCTCTTTTTTTTCCATGGAAATTTCTTCCTCTTACGTTATAGAACCTTGCTGTAGAACTGAGGACAACAATTTGATTATGAATCCGATCAGCCCGATGATACTTATGCCTAGAAAGCTTATTTTGATCGATAGCCAAAGCTCACTTTTTCCCGGTTTTACAGCCAGCTTCAACGTTCTTGCACACTGGGATAGGAATGACCTTAGACCCATGGTTCATCGCACACTCAACATTTCAATCAGGATATAAATGTTACTGTA
>DAOVQA010000185.1:0-2768 GCA_030628925.1 Candidatus Bathyarchaeota archaeon
AAATCGACATCAAAAAGGAACATTGCCCATGCTGTGGAGTGTGCGAATTCAAGTGCCCCGAAGGAGTCGTAACTGTGCGAAAAATCTTTCATGGAAAGATTATTATTCACCATGAAAATTGTCCAGAAGACTGCACAGACTGCTATGATGTTTGCCCAATAACAGGTGCACTTTATCTTTCTGATAAGGATAAAAAGGTGCATGTAAACGAAATTTTTTGCGTTTACTGCGGAGCATGCAAAATTGTTTGCCCAGTTGAGGAGGCCTTGGAGCTTAAACGCGCCTCAATAAGACATACACCAGTTAGCTCTGGGGCGTGGAATAGGGCATTAGAAAGGTTAGCTTCATCAATTGAGATGACTAAAGAGCTGAAGGCGAAGAGTTCTAGGAAAGTAAGGGAATCCGTTGAGAAGAGGTTGAACTGGAAGGTGGCGTAGATGTCTCAAAAAGAAATGCAGAAGCAGACAGAAGTTGAAGAACTTCGGATAGGGGTTTTCATTTGTCACTGTGGCTTAAACATAGCTGGTGTGATAGATATAAAAGAGCTAGTTGAGTACTCGAAAACTTTGTCAGACGTCGTGTATGTAAAGGAGAACCGTTACACGTGTGCAGACCCTGGGCAAGATGAAATCAGAAAAGGAATAAAAGAGCACAAGCTCAACCGTGTTATTGTGGCAGCGTGCTCGCCACGAATGCATGAACCTACATTTCGAAGAACAGTTTCTGAAGCAGGCTTGAACCCCTTCCTCTTTGAAATGGCAAATATACGTGAGTTCTCATCATGGTGCCACCCGAGTACACCAAAAGAAGCCACCGAAAAAGCTAAGGACCTGATAAAAATGGCTGTTGCAAAAGCAAGGCTATTTCATCCACTGGAGACAATGGAGGTTCCAGTAACCAACAAGGCCTTAGTCGTAGGTGGTGGCATAGCTGGAATGAACGCTGCTTTGGACTTGGCTGAGATGGGCTTCAAAACGTATTTGCTTGAGAAAGGAGAGAGTATAGGAGGTCACATGGCACAGCTGGATAAGACGTTTCCAACCCTTGACTGCTCCATATGTATTGAAGGCCCAAAAATGGTTGATGTTGGGCGTCATCCTAACATTGAGATTATTTCTTATGCTGATTTGCTTAGCGTCAGTGGTTTTATAGGCAATTTTGAGGCCAAGATTCGCAAAAACCCACGATACGTGATTGCTGAAAACTGCACTGGTTGTGGCGAATGCAGAGAAGTTTGTCCAATTGAATATCCAAACGAGTGGGACATGAATTTAGGCGTTAGAAAGGCCATATCCGTCCCCTTTGACCAAGCTGTTCCGCTAATTTACACTTTAGACAAGGATTACTGTATTGAATGCTACAAGTGCGTTGACGCTTGCGGGGCAAGACGAGCCATAAATCTTGAACAGAAACCCGAAGAAATCAAACTGAAAGTCGGGGCAATAATTGTATCCACAGGCTACGACATCTATTTTCCATATGATGATCCGCTCTACGGTTACGGTAAATATACAAATGTAATAACGTCTCTAGAGTTTGAAAGGCTCATACTTGCCGCTGGTCCAACTGGCGGGAAAGTTGTTAGAGCTTCGGATGGACAGAAGCCCCACAGTATTGCCTTCATCCAATGCGTCGGTTCACGCGATGTAAACAAATACCCATATTGCTCAAACTTCTGTTGCATGTACACTCTGAAGCATGTTATTCAGCTCAAAGAGAAGTACAAAGAAGACGTAGAAGTCTATGTCTTCTACATGGACATGCGGAGCAACTTCAAGGGTTATGAAGAATTCTATAGCCGTGCAAGAGAGCATGGTGTGAACTTCGTTCGTGGAAGAGTAAGCAGAGTTTTCGAAGACCCTGAAACGAAAAATCTGGTTGTGCATGCTGAAGACATGGCACTTAGCCAGCCCATAGAAATTAAGGCTGAAATGGTTGTTTTGGCAACTGCAGCCATACCCAAGAAAGGTACAGATGAGATGGCTCGCATTCTCAGTTTAACACGCGGTTCAGACGGTTTTTTCATGGAGAGTCACCCTAAGCTCAAGCCTATAGATGCCCCTACTGCCGGAATATTCCTAGCTGGAGCATGCCAAGGATTGAAGGACATACCATACAGCGTCTCACAAGGCCACGGGGCAGCATCAAGAGCAGCAACCGTGCTTTCGAAGCCAACGTGGAAGATTGAGCCAATAGTAGCCGTCGTAGACCCAGACAAGTGTAGAAACGTCAAGACCAAGTGCGGCATATGCGCCCGGAAATGTCCCTATGGAGCAATTAAGGCTGAGGAAGGAAAACCAGCTCAAGTGACAATAGCTATGTGTCACGGGTGCGGAACGTGTGTAGCAGAATGCCCGACAGATGCTATAACGCAAATGCACTTCACGGACGCCCAAATATTCGCCCAAATAAGAGCAGCCCTCGAAACAAATCCTGAGGACAAGATTTTGGCTTTCCTTTGCAACTGGTGCAGCTATGCGGGTGCAGATCTAGCAGGCACGAGTAGATTTGAATATTCACCGATAATAAGGCCTATAAGAGTTATGTGTTCAGGAAGGGTTGACAGAGACTTCATTCTCGAAGCTTTCAGACTCGGTGCAGCTATGGTTCTCGTGGGTGCATGCCACCTACCATATGACTGCCATTATATCAATGGAAACTACAAGATGAAGGCCAGAATGGACGCATTAGCACCAATGCTGCAGAAACTTGGATTAAGCTCAGAAAGATTCCGAGTAGAATACGTTTCCGCTGCCGAAGGAATAAAG
>DAOVQA010000054.1:0-7003 GCA_030628925.1 Candidatus Bathyarchaeota archaeon
GAATTCATAAAAAATTGGGGGGAGGGGGGGAAGATGAGGGTAACCTTAAAGCTCTGTGGCTTTGAACTAGTTTGGTCTTGTCTGAGATGCTTTGGAATCTTTGCAGTGTTTAGGGCATTCAGGTACATCCTATATGGTATTATCACCTGTTTTTCTTGCCTGGAGATTAGGTTATAGGGTCCTATGTCTTATGCGTTGCCTTGGCGTATTTCGCAGTGTAAGTTGATTTTTGTTTCGTTTGCGTTTTCGGCATGTTACGGTTATTGTCAGAGCTTTTTTAAGCTGGAATCTTCTTTTTACTCAACACTACACGGAAGGCTTTATTACATTTCGGACAATCGAAAAGCCCTATTTCCAGCTGCATTCTTTTTCCTGAGCGATCAGGACGTCCAGCCATCTTCCACGATTTCCTCTCTTTAGAAACGTTTGTTCCACATTTCGGACATTTAGCCATTTAATTTTCCTCCAACATTCTTGTTAACCATCGTTTCTGATGATGATAGATAAAAAATTTTCCATTGTTTTCGGATAGAAAATCTTTGCTTAAACATCACGTTTAGACATGTTTATTACAAAAGAGCATGTAGTCAGCAAAAACTTTGAAGTTAAACTCTAAAAACGCATACATCAATCAGCCAGAGTGAGTTGTAAACGAAAATTCAGCTTCATTTGCTGTCAAGCATGCCTCTCGACGTGACATAGACGATGTTGACGAGGGGTTAAAGACCATTACAACGAACTTATAGTAGTTGCTGAGGGCTAGGTTCAGCTAGAAAATTCAAACGTAGACAGGAAATGGACGTTAGAGCATTAATAAATGGTGCATGGTGTTCGCGGTAAACATCATATTCAACAAAAAAAGGCTTGATGTGAACGGTGGAATTTGCTTCAAAAGTGACAATATCGTTCAGCAAACATGGTCCAACGCCGACCAAGCGCTTAAGTAAAGCCCACAAGAAGTCTTTACAAAACCAAAGCTGAAGTTAGCTTATCACCTTCTACAATGGCAAAGTTGACCCAGTCCAGTAATTACGTTTTTTGCTGTGTCGATGGAAAGAACCGAGTCTTGACTGCAGAGGAGTGATTGTAACCTTTCAGGGGATTTGAACATGGAATAAGCTGTAAAGGGCGTAAGAGACGGCTGAGGGGGGAGTAGCTGCAGAGCAAGCTGTGAAATCTCCGTAAAATCTGTTCAATTACTGAAGGAAATGATGAAAGAGGACTTTCCAAAATGCTTTTACACGAGAATTCCCGCTTATTGTTTCAGCATTTGAGGTTCAACCTAACTTGAAAGACTCTCTAGAAAATGCTTTTGACATGCTTGTTAAGCCAGTTCGAAAGCTGATTGAGCAGAGGGGATTCTCGAAACCTACAGAGCCGCAGCAGAAAACCATACCGAAAATTCTAGAAGGGAAAAATATTCTTCTTATTTCACCTACTGCATCTGGCAAGACTGAAGCTGCCTTTCTCCCAGTTTTAAGTATGCTTCTTCAACAGCCACAAAGGATACCAGGCATACAAGCTTTGTACATTACTCCTTTGAGAGCTTTGAACAGGGATATGCTTGAAAGACTTGAATGGTGGTGCAATAATCTAGATGTAAAGTTGGCTGTTAGACACGGTGACACCGAAACAAGGGAAAGGACAAGGCAATCCCGGAGCCCTCCAACCATTCTGATTACAACTCCTGAGACTTTGCAAGCTATATTGCCAGGATGGATTCTGCGTCAGCATCTGCGGCATGTACGTTGGGTTATAATTGACGAAGTGCATGAGATGGCTGATAGCAAACGTGGAAGTCAGCTGTCCCTAGCGTTAGAAAGGTTGAGGCTGATTGTCGGTAAAGATTTCCAGATGATAGGCTTGTCCGCAACCATTGGCACTCCTGAAAAGGTGGGTCAGTTTCTTGTTGGAAGTAGCAGAAGCGTTGAGATAGTTCGTGTTCCAGTGGCAAGAATAATGCGGCTGAAGATAGTTTTTCCTAAACCTAAAAATGAAGATTACAGGCTTGCTACAAAGCTTTATACTCACCCGGAAGTCGCAGCTAGATTGAGGATAATCCGCGACTACATAAGCAAACGTAAGTCAGTACTTTTGTTCACAAATACAAGGTCGATATCAGAGGTTTTAGCCAGCAGATTCAAGGTTTGGGACATGAATTTCCCAGTTTCAATACATCACGGCTCCCTCGCAAAGCCGTCTAGGATAGCTGCTGAAAGAGGACTGAAAAACGGCGAGTTAAAGGGACTTGTCTGCACAAGCAGTCTCGAGTTAGGTATAGATGTAGGCAGAATAGACATGGTTATACAGTACATGAGTCCACGAGAGGTTACAAGATTAATACAGCGTGTAGGTAGAAGCGGTCATAGAGTAGGCCGTATAGCTGAAGGAATAATCATCACGATGGATTCTGATGATACTCTTGAAGCTTTGGCGGTAGCTAGAAATGCATTGAAAGAAGACCTTGAACCCGTTGAAATCCCCCCTAAACCTTATGACGCATTGACACATCAGATCGCTGGTCTGCTTCTTAGAAGGAGAAGATGGGGATTCGATGAGATTCTAGAAGTATTCAAAAATGCCTATCCCTACGAGGGCTTAACAATGGAAGACGTTGAGAAGATTCTCAGGTATATGCATCAGCGTTTTCCACGCCTAGCATGGGTTTCCTTCGAAGACAAAGTAGTTTTAAAACCTAGAAGTACAAAGGCTCTCTTCGAATATTATTTCGGCAACTTATCCATGATACCTAATAAAAAGCAGTACCTTGTGGTTGATGAATCAAAAGACTCAGCGGTAGGAGTGCTGGATGAAGCGTTCATGGCTGAGTATGGTAAACCTGGAATAAAATTCATCATCAGAGGAAGCCCTTGGCAAATATTACATGTTTCCGGAGAAAAAGTACATGTTACACCGGTTGATGATCCTACTGGAGCCATTCCAAGCTGGATAGGCGAACAAATTCCTGTCCCGTTTAAGATTGCGCAGGAAGTAGGATTCATTAGAGGCTTTGTTGAAGAGCAAATGAAGAAAGGGCTTTCACCTGAAGAGATTGCTGTCAAACTAAGTGAAAAGTACTCTTCTGACAAAGAAAATGTGTTACGTGCCATAAATGAAACGGTTGAGCATGTAAACTATGGATTCCCAGTTCCTACGGACAAAAGAATAATAGTTGAAGATTGGGAGGAATTCGTAATAATTCACGCCCACTTCGGCTCCCTTACGAACAGGGCTTTAGCTCAACTCGCAGGCCATTTACTTTCCGAAAAAATCGGATATAGCATCGTGGTTCAACATGACCCTTACCGCATCTTCGTACAAACGATGAAAGCCTCAAACTCGAACCAAATTCTCACATTGTTTGATGAAATGAAGACCATGCCTGAGCAGACAATAAGAGATAGCATAACAAGGGCAACCGTGAAAACTGGGCTTTTCAAAAGAAGAATAATTCACGTGGCAAGACGTTTTGGAGCTTTGAAGAAATGGGCTGACTTCAGCAGTGTGAGCCTTCAAAAACTAATAGAAAGCTTTGAAGGCACACCCATCTATGAAGAAGCACTAAAAGAGGTTTTCACAAAAGACTTGAAACTGGAACAGCTCATTCAAGTTCTCAGAAAAATTCGACAAGATGAAATCCAAGTGCAAAAAGCCGAAACTAATGGGAATGTAACTCCAGTTGCGCGTGTAGGTATCGAAAGGGTAAGCATGAAAACCGATTTGATTCCTCCAGAAAGAATGAAAGCCATGCTCGTAAAAACCGCGAAAGCACGGTTACTTAGTGAAACATGTGTTTTTGTATGCACAAACTGTTGGAACTACATTGAAATGATATGTGCCAAAGATCTGCCGGATAAGCCGAAATGCCCAGCATGTGGATCTACAGCATTGGGTCTTCTCAAAGTTGAAGAGGAGAAGGTTCTTTCGCTTGTTGAAAAAAAAGGTGAAAAACTAACTAAGAAAGAAGAGAAAATGCAGAGAAGAGCATTGCAAACAGCGCGGCTAATAACTAGACATGGAAAACCTGCTGTTGTAGCATTATGTGCAAAGAGGGTTAAAGCGTCAGATGTCATAGGGGTTCTAGAAAAAGAACCTAACATCAGTGACAGATTTTTTGAGTTAGTTCTTGAAGCTGAACGCAAAGTTTTAAGCAAGAGATTCTGGTAACGCTGAAACTCACAACAACTCTTAAATTAACAATCATCATAGTTTGGATAACATCCCTACCGTAGTTATGGAGACAAGCAAACGTGGAGATAAGTCGAAAAAAACTAAGAGAAGAAGTTCTTAAGAGACTTAAACATGTTAAGACATGTGTCCTAGCTAGAGAACTATGCCTTCTGGTTCGCACAAACAGAGCTGTGTTGGAACCGAAAGACGTACATGACACGTGCCTTTACATAGCAGACCTCTGCAAGCAGCACGGATGTGAAGAGCAAAGTGAGTTGTGCCGCAGGGCAGCAGAGGCAGCGCTAACAGATGAGAAAAAATACCTCGAGTTATGTGCCCAAAGCTGCACGAAATGCGGAGAATCCCGAAGGCCGACAGCTAAAAAATCAACTTATGTTGCCTAGAATTAATGAAAAACCTTTAAAAGAACAAGATAAGGGTTGAACCAGAATGACAGTCAAGCATGAATGGAGGATTGCGAACTGTTCGTAGCACCTTATGTTCCAAGCCCGCCCTCAGTGATTCATCAAATGCTAGTTTTAGCCGGATTGAAACCTGGAGAGGTTTTCTTTGATTTGGGTGCAGGAGATGGCAGAGCAGTTATAATGGCTGCAAAAGATTTTGGTGCTAGAGCTGTTGGAGTCGAATTAAGGGAAGACTTGATGAAAAAAGCGTTAAACCTAGTTTATGAACAAAATCTTCAAAACAGAGTGACAATGGTAAACAGTGATATGTTCAAAGTGGACTTGAATTCAGCAGACGTGATTTTTCTTTACTTGACAACAAGCGCGAACGAAAAGGTTAAACCTAAACTTGAGGCTGAACTTAAAAATGGAACCCGTGTAGTCTCACATGATTATGAGATTGTAGGCTGGAAACCCAGTGAAGTTAAGAATTTCTGCGAAAACCCAAGATTAGGATATCCTTCACACACACTTTACCTATACAAGAAAAGCTAGGCGCTAAAAAAAGAAGCTCTCACTTCACAGCTTCACTCGGTATCGGTTCTGATGCTTTTAGCGCGCGCGCCAAAGCTTTTGAGACTTAAAACTAACGTGACCAGTGCTTTTTTTCAACAAGTCAGATTACATGTAAGAAAATTCGGAAGGCTGTAGTTCTCGTTTGGGACAACATTGCGAATTTGCAGCATACACATTCTTCGTTCTATGCCACCTTCTTGTTATTACCACCATTTGGGTTACATGTATCCTACGGTTTTATCGAAAGTGAGAAATAGGAATTATGAATTAGACGTCTAGCATATGAGTCGTTGGTGAGATTTTGACATTTAAGGAAAGAGATCCATATTTATGTGCAGCTGGTTCATTCTTTTTTCCCGGACTAGGACAGGTCTATTGTGGAAAAATATTAAGGGGGATAGCTTTCCTTGTTCCAGCAGTCCTTCTAACAATTCCTTATGGTTTCATCTCTTTGTCTATCCTTTTTTACTGGTTTGAGGGTGCTGCGTGGTGGACGTACTGGACCTCACTTATTATGCCTATCTCAAAGATAGTAGATTTTATTGTCCGAGTCATAGCAACATACGACGCTTATAACGTAGCTAGACTAGCTAAAGCTGGAAAGGAAGAAAAAAGCTTATAGAACACGCTTGCCTTGTCTGCACAACACGAACCAGGGTTCTCGTTTAGGTGTAGCTGAGGATTAACCGATGGTCAAGCCTAGAATTGGATTGTCAACGCTTTTCTGTCTCGGGGAAACCTTCAAAAAAATGACTGAATGCATCGTCAAAGCAGAAACGGCTTGCATAGAGATTGTTGATGATGGTTACCATACATTGGACCAAAGAAAAGTTCAAAGGTTGAATGAGTTAGCTGCTTCCTACGATTTGAAATACACGGTGCACGGGCCCTTTGCAGATATAAACATAGCTTCACCATCAAAACCACTCTTGAATGCCATGATTAAGAGATTGAAAAAATCTATCTCATATGCTAGTGCCCTAAACTGTGAACTGTGGGTTTTCCATCCAGGACTGAAAACAGGCATAAGCATGTTTTATCCCGGTGAAGAATGGGTTACAAACTTGAAAACGGTTGGTCTACTGTTTCGGTTTGCAGGTGACCAGGGTGTAGAAGCTGCTATAGAAAACGTGCCGGAACCTTTTCCATTTATATTGAAAAGCGTGGAAGACTTCAAAAGATTTTATAGTGAAATCGACGAGAACGTAGGCTTGGTTTTTGATATTGGACACGCAAACATCAACGGGCAAATAGAGATGTTTCTAAATACATTTGCAGAGAAAATTGTTCATATACATGCACATGACAATTGTGGAAAAAGTGACCAGCATCTGGGAATAGGCTATGGCACAACTGACTGGGGGAAAGTTGCTAGCCTGCTGAAAAGAATATCCTACAGTAAGATTGTGACAGTTGAGTCTGTTGAACATGTCGAAGAAAGTATGCAAAAACTAAAAAAAGTGTTGATTTAGAATCATTGACCGTTCAAAAGCGGGATTTCAAGTTTCATGAAATCTTCTGCTGCTAGAGTGTTCTTGAAGATTTTCCGTGCCTGCTCCAACAGTTCACTTGTATCGCCATATCTTGCACTAAAATGTGTTAGAATTAGCTGCTTTGCCTCTGCTTTTCTTGCGTTTTCAGCTGCTTGGCTCGGTGTCGAGTGGCCGTCTTCTTCAGCTTTTTCAGCTAACCCGTCGTCAAAAGTGGCATCATGAATCAGCAAATCTGCACCAGCCGCAAACTTCACAAATCCTTTGAACGGTCTCGTGTCACCTGTATAGACAATTGTTCTTCCAGGTCTGGACGGCCCAACAACCTGTTCAGACTTTATAACTCGTCCATCTGACAGCTCA
>DAOVQA010000072.1:0-5952 GCA_030628925.1 Candidatus Bathyarchaeota archaeon
GAACAAACAAAGTTGAGAGAAGCCCTTGATTTGACATCATTTGGAAGAAAAACTCTAGATGGCCTTTTGGAAGTTGCAGTCGGCGACAAAACAATGCAGGATATGATAAAGGAACAGAAAGCAGAATCCAAGAACACCATTGAAATCCTGAAAGGTGCAATAGAATGGAAACCACCATCCAACTTCAAAGAGTTTACCATAATTCTTGAGGAAATCAGAGACTTGACCCGAATGTTTGACTTAGCCTCACGCAGTGAAATAGACAACACTGTAATACTAAGACCCAAAGCATTTAGACGCTTACCAGAAGTTGTCGCATTCCAAACAGCAGTAATACTTGAAGGATTGGGCGTACCATTCGAGATCCGCATGATGGGAGAAGACATAGCAGTAAAAATGATACGCCAAGAAATATACCCACTGAGGAAAAAAGAATTCGGAGAATCTCTCTACCAACGAATCGAAAAGAGGCTTGCCACATCAAGACCAGGGCTCTTCAGGGGATCATTAATGCTTGTTGGACCAAGCTTTATGAATTGGGCTGAAAAGCATTTAGAAGAACCTATAACCGATTTGGGCTCTATTATCGAGGATGTTAGGATAGCGTTAGGAGTTGATGAACTTCCAAGAGACCCCAGAGAGTTTGTGAAGAGCTTGCTTTCCGCGTGTGTTAAAATGAACTGGTTCAAGCAAGCTAAAATCTTGGAGGAGAAGGATGAAGACATTTTGAGCTTGACTTTCCAAGCGACGGCCCTCTCTGTTACGCGACTATCTGTTGCAGCTCTCTCCGTGATGTTTGCCACTCGTGGATGGAAGCTATTAACCTATGAAGTTGAGTACACCAATGCAAACATGACAGTTAAATATGTAGGTGCAGGAGATCAAAGTCTGCTTGATCAAATAGCAGAAATGAGCCTTTTCCAAACCATAGGAAGGCAATTTTTGGACGTCATTCCAATCCCGCGAGAAGTCTTTAACTCTTTTGCATATAGAGTGTATGAAACCGACAGACGCAAGTTCGCTGAAATCTATCGGTCTATGGGAGTTCGCATTGCGAAAGCAATTCGGATGCTCGCAAGGAATGACATTGAAAGAATGGGAAGGCTATCCCAGAACTTTCTCCTCAAGCAAGTCCACGCAATTCAACCAGACACAGAGGTGAGATTTGTCGACGACGAGCACTTCACAGTGATATTCAAACGAATTGATCTACTGTTGATTAATAGCCAACGCACATTAATCGAATCCATGTTCAAAGAATTAGGCTATGAAGTTACAACTACTGCATTTCAAAACCTGTTAAATGTCAAGTTAAAACTACTAGAAAAGCCAGCCCTTGAACCAATTTCACGGAAAAAAACTATGCAAACACTCATAAACGAAATGTCAGCTAACTCGGCAGAAGAAGCCTTTGCACTGGAAAAAGAACACCTAGATGAACTTTTTCCTGAAGATTATCCTTGGACCATCAGAGAGGTTGGCGATAGATTGATTGACATGTACCGTGAACTGGACATGGAGGTTGAAATAGAATACTTTGAAGGCGGATTCACATTGAAATATAAAACCTGCCCGTTCTATAAACTAGTTGAAAGCGGACAGAAAACATGGCTCTGCAACCTTCGTAAGAAGACGATAGAATATATGACTTCAAGAGTCTCACATGGTAAAAAAGGAAAAATAAGGATCATCAAATCCTTACTTCAAAATGAACATCCATGTGAATATGCAATATTCCTAACCGGATTTTTGGAAAATGAATAAACTACACATCTAGACTTGTACCTAATCACATCGAATTAGTTCAAAAGGAGCTAAGTTCCCAAATTCAGAAGGGCGACCTATGTCCTTGCACGTCCACTTCAGACCCTGCGTTGCTGTCCAGAACCTCCACGAAACCCTAAATTCAGTTATTCCTGTAGGAGACGATTAAAGACGTCAATTTGAACGTTTGACATCCGTCAACTGCTTTTCTCTCTTTTTCATACGGTATTGAATAGCATTTATTAGCAATTCCATTTATTATGCTATGGAGGAGGTTTGCATCTTTGAGTTTTGAAATGTGGGCAGAGAAATACAGGCCGAAAACGTTGGATGATATGGTTGACCAGAAAGAGATAGTTGAGCGCCTAAAAAGTTTTGTGAAATCAAGGAATGTGTCTCACTGCATTTTTGCGGGGCCACCTGGAACAGGAAAGACGACAGCTGCGCTTTGTCTGGCTAGAGACCTTTACGGTCAAGCCTACAGGGAACATATCATGGAGTTGAATGCAAGCGATGAACGTGGTATTAATGTTGTAAGGAAAACTGTGAAGACTTTTGCAAGAGTTCGCTCTATTGGTGAGATTCCCTTCAAGATAATGATTTTGGACGAGTCGGATAACATGACCTCTGATGCACAGCAGGCATTAAGGCGGACGATGGAGCGTTACACTGAAACCTGCAGGTTCATTTTAATCGCAAACTACAGTGGGAAAATAATAGAACCCATTCAATCAAGATGTGCACCCTTCCGTTTTACATATCTTCCAAGCGAAGAACAAGACCGATATTTAAAGCTGATAGCTGATAACGAGAAGCTAGAGCTCTTGGATGAAGGCTTGGATGCGATTTTCGAAGTTTGTAGCGGAGACCTAAGAAGAGCGATAAACACTCTGCAGGCGGCAGCCTCTTTGAACAGACCTATTGACGCAAAAGTTGTCTACTCAATTGCTGGAAGGGCAAATCCTGCGGACGTGAGAAAAATGATTGAAACAGCCGTGAATGGCGATTTTTTTGAAGCGAGAAAGCAATTGCGTGACATGATTCGAAAATATGGAGTGGCAGGAAGTGACATGGTGCGTCAAATTCATAGGGAAGTCTTCAGAGGAAGTCTTCCAGAGCCATGGAAGATAAAACTGGTCGACATCATAGGTGAAATAGATTATAGGCTTGTTGAGGGGTCTGATGAAGAAATTCAGCTGAGTGCACTGTTAGCCAGACTTGTTGAGTCCGGCTACGAATTGGGAAAGGCGAAATAGGTGCAAAACACGTACGCTGTTTGGGTTCTAAAGCATAAGCCAAAATCCTTAAAGGCAGTTGTTGGGAACAAGAAACCCATTCAAAACCTTGTTAGTTGGGTGAAGTCTTGGGAACGGAATGTTCCTGAAAAGAGAGCTGCTTTTCTCTATGGATCTCCAGGGGTTGGAAAAACTGTCACAGTTGAAGCCCTAGCTAACGATTTCCACATGGAGCTTGTGGAGAAAAACGCAAGCGATTACAGAACAAAGGAAGCCATAAAACGTTCTGCAGGGTTAGCTTCACAATACAGGCCATTGTTTGGCGGAAAGAGAATCGTTCTCTTGGATGAGCTAGGTGGGCTAACGGGAACAGCGGATAGAGGCGGAGTAAGAGCGGCAACCGAAATCATAAAGACAGCTCGATGCCCAGTGGTTTTAATAGCCAACAACGCTTACGACCCGCGATTCATGAATCTCCGCAAGTACTGTCTCTTGATAGAGTTTAAGAAGCCAGCAATAGGCGAGGTTAAGAAGCATTTAGAGTTGATATGCTTGCTTGAGGGCGTTCAGGCTGATGAAGACACGTTAAACTTCATTGCTCAACGTTCGGGAGGCGACGTTCGCTCCGCAGTAAACGATCTTCAAGCTTTGGCTCAAGGCAAGAAAAAACTAGCTTATGAAGATGTTTCTTGGCTTGGTTACCGGGATAGACAAGAAAAAATTTTCACCGTGTTGAAAATGATAATGTATGGAAAAACATGTATTGGTGCAAAACGGGCTGCTGACATGACAGATGTTGGCATTGACATGCTTTTTGAATGGATATATGAAAATGTTCCAGCACACCTAACTGATCCACATGACCTAGCTAGAGCCATGGATGCTCTTTCGCTTGCAGATGTTTATCGTGGCAGAATCCGCGCTACTCAGAATTGGAGTCTTATGCGCTATGTAATCGACTACATGACTGCTGGCGTAGCTATGGCGAGACAAAATACCAAGACTCACGGCTGGATACCTTTCAAGTTTCCCGGACGCATAAGAATGTTGTCAAGGTCTAAGGCTGAACGTGCAATGCAGCTGAGAATCGGATACAATGTTAAGCGTAGATGTCACATTTCAGCTGTTAGAGCCTCAAAAGAGATTCTTCCTTATCTAAGGATAGTATTCAAGAACGATACGAACATGGCTGCTGGACTAGCGAAATGGCTCAACTTGAATCAGGAAATGGTTGAGTATCTAGCTGGAACCAAGAAAAGAGCTGAAGCTATAGCTGAACTGCTGAGCTGAAAACCTGAGCATTAAGTCTAGTGTATCTTGCTTCCTTCTGCAATATCTTTTTCAGGCCGCAAACATACAACGTTTTCCTCATCGTCTTCGGCAGCCAAAATCATACATTGAGATTCCACACCCATAAACCTTCTCCGCTGAAGATTCAGTATAAAAGCGTATTTTTTGCCAACCAGCTCTTCAGGCTTGTACCATTGTAGAAGCCCCGCAACTGCCTGCCTCTTTTCTGTTCCGAAATTCACAATCATTCTTATCAGATTTTGCGAGCCTGGAATCTGATTTGCCTCTAAAACTTTTCCAATTCGCATGTCCAATTTCTGAAAGTTTTGGAAGGAAATTTCCATCTGCAACACCATTTTCAATCTCCATGCAACATAAGTTATTAAGTTTTATGCGTCTTCTTCCGCTTTATTTTCTCAACAGTTTTCACTACTCCTCCCCAGCCTTCAACGGTCTTCGCGTTAACTATTTCAAAAGCCTCCTTCGAAGTTAATCCATGCAGTTCTGCACCAACAGCTTTTCGTGTAAGATATGATGCTGCACTTAATACTTTGCCGTTCAATCGTGAATCCGCAAAATCAGCCAGATGACAAATCAATGCTTCAACAGTGCGTGGTCTGATTGGTCCGTAATCTCCGTGATGAGCAGACACCACGTGAACCAATTCTAGTGGAAAGTCTCTTCGTACAAGCTCCGCAATTGCAAGGGATAAATGATCTAGATAATCAGCTAAACGTGATGCGCTGAAGCTGCCATTTTCGTTCATAACATATGTGACTGGCTTAAAAACGTCATGTAACAAAACACCTGATATAACGAGGTCACGATTAACTTTTCCATGATAAACCTTCTCCACAGACCTACACATGGCAATCGCAAGGTTAGCTGTTGAAACAACATGCTCAATGTAACCGCCCGGATAGCAATGATGATGAGACAATCCAGCCGGCGAAACATCAAAAGGTAAGCCTGAAATTTTCTTCCCGTTTATTTCAAACGTTGGATCTTCCAGCAGATCAACAACTTTTTTCCGGAGCTCTCCATCTCGAATCTTATCTGCTAATGCTTTAAGTTTTGGATGAAGCATTTTGGATTTCACTTCCTATTTGTTTACAGCTGAGGTGATATTGATTTTTCGTTTTTCCGCCTTTGCTATCTGATGAGCCTTCAGAATTGGTTCGGGAATGCGACTGTGACGTATGCAGTGTTTAACGATTTTTATTGCCGTTTTCAACGATACTCTGTGTCCTGTGCTGACGTAAACGGGTTTACCTTCAGGTTTTGTTGCAACTAACGCGCCAATAACTTCGTCTTCATTTCTAAGCAGAACAACATCCTTTTCAGCCCTCGTATCTTCAACTTCACCAAACAGTATGCCTTTAGCGACACCTATCGTTGGTTTCCTTATTACCAACCCTAGGTGGCTTGCAAATCCACATCGATAGGGATGTGCAACTCCATGACCATCAATGAGAAAGACATCAGGCTGCAAATGCAGCTTTTTGATGCATAGAACTGTTGGCGAAATCTCTCTGAATGAAAGCAGTGTTGGAACATATGGAAAGCGAGTTTTGCAAATTGCGGTTTTTGATTCTACAAGTTTCAGAGAAGTATAATCCAAAACTGCTACCGCACCAATAGATAAGTCTTCCACGTAAGCTAC
>DAOVQA010000192.1:0-2589 GCA_030628925.1 Candidatus Bathyarchaeota archaeon
AATACCTTTCCAGAAAAATATGTTAACATAAACATAAAGGCATATAAAAAAGGAAAAGAACTCGTGACAAACAAGAACGCCTTCTCATCCTAACTTACAGATTTTTTGTGCTTCGACTAACTGAAATGAAAAGGCTTTTCCACTATCAAATCATGCCGTCGCTCAGATACCACAAGGAAGCCGCAACTGGCTAGATAATAAAAATATTTTATCAGTTTGGATATAATTTAGGTTAATGCTTTGCGTTATCTGAACTCTTCCGCGCCCTTTGCTTCTTATCTCAACAGTTTCCAAAATGCTGCCAAGTCTTGTTATTCTCTCCATCTGAACACACATGAAATCTGAGGCGAAGATCAAAACTCCAACAAGATAACCCGTTCTCTTGGTGCTGAATGGTATCATAAGCAAACTGTTCAGCTTCCGCTTCTAGAGGCTCCCTTACAAGAAGGATAAGACCGGATTACTTTGTTTTTCAGTGTTCCAGCAATTCTGTATGCTGTAGACGAGAAACAAAACTGTTATTTCCATAATCCCTAAAAACCACTGCACACACCTATGTAAACAAGCATTGTCAATAACAAGTTGAGGGAAAAATATTGGTTAAAAACATTACTTACGCTGATGCTGGCGTTGACAGAGCGTTGAGAGCTAGATCTAAAACGTGTTTGAAACTTTTGGAGGACACCTATAGGTTTAGCCATTATGGTAAAGTTGTTAAGCTTCCCTATGGAAACATTTTCCCTTTCGGAGAAAACTGCTACCTTGACCTGGTTATTGAAGGTGTTGGCACAAAGGTTCTTGTTGCCCAGTTAGCCGAGACATACGACACTATTGGAATTGACGGCGTTGCTGTGGCTGTTAATGATGTTATACGTTCTGGGGCGAGACCTTTAGCAGTTGTGGATAACATTCATGCACAGGTTTCAGATCCTGATTTAGTTAGAGAGTGGATGAAAGGCATAACCAAGGGCGCAGTCGAAGCTGAATGTGCCGTGCCAGGTGGGGAAATAGGCGACGTAGCTGAATTGATAAGAGGTTTGGCTGAAGGAAAAGGCTTTGACATGATTGTTGCTGCTGTAGGAGAAGTTTCGAAGAATAACATAATTTCCGGGAGAAACATAAAACCCGGTGACATCATTATAGGTTTCCGAGCCTCCGGAATTCACAGCAACGGTGTATCGTTAGCACGAAAAATTCTGTTTAAGCAGTGGGGTGGAAGGTACGATGCTCACGAAATTCCAGAAGGATTTGACAGAGAAATAATGTATGAGGTCTTAGAACCAACCAGAATATACGTCAGACCATTGCTCAAAGTTGCAGAAGAGGTTAAAGTGAAAGCAGCAATACACATAACTGGTGACGGATACTTGAAATTCAACCGCTTGACAAAGTTCTCTGAAGACATAGGATTTGAAATCAACAATTTTAAACCGCAACCAATTTTCAAGCTGATTCAAGAAACAGCTTCTGAACTAGGAGGAACAATAACGGATAAGGAAATGCTTAAGACCTTCAACATGGGATGGGGATTCGCAATAATACTAGATAAAAAAGATGAAGACAAAGCAATACATATCTTGGAGAAAACTGGAACGCAAGCGGAAAAAATAGGACACACAACTGATTCTGAAGGAATCAAAATCCTCTACAAAGATAAAACAATAATCATGAAATAAAACAAGCCCCATAACATTTCCAGCTGACAAAGCAATCGTTCAATTTCATGTAGCAAGAAATGACGTATTCACTGATTGCCAAACTCTGCTTTCAACCATAATGATGGATGTTTTGTGTGGTTTTTTATGGGGTTTGGCCGTATTTTGAGGAGATGGTGACTATGTCAAATATGTTGATGTGTTGGTAGGGTTGGGCGATGTCTGCTTCTGGATTCCAGTTTGGGTCTCCTGGTTGAGAGTTATAGGCTGCTGCGGCTAGCACAATGTCGTAAATGTTGATGATGTTGTCTCCGTTGAGGTCGCCTAGCATTTTGATTCTGATCCATCCATCGAAGCAAATGTTGTTTATGATGTTGGTTTCGAAGGGTACTTGGCTGGCTTTAGCTAATATTGTGAAGTTGCTGCAGGGGGCTAGTCCTGTTGTGTTCCAGCTGAACGTGAGGGTATTGTTTTCTCCTCGATGAAGGGTGATTGTTTGCACACCTATAATGGTGGAGTTAGCGTATAGTGTGATGTTGAAGGTTTCAGTTGCAAGTCCCTCGTTCGCGGCTAACACCGTAATATTCACGGTTGTTCCAGTGTACACGGTGTCTGCGCAGCTTGAAACATTAAGTACAGCTACATCATGACCTGTTGGAGGAGCAGCTGTAACTAAACCGTCAATGCAACTGTGAACTATTGGTTTGCCGTTAACATTAGCAAGATATAACTGGGTAAATCTTAGCTCAGAGGTTCCTTCACCTACTACCTTGAAGGTTATGAGGAAGATGGAGTTTGACTTGTTAGGATTGTTGAAAGGCTCTGCTGGCTGCATTGACGAGTACGCAAACCACACATGATCGCTCTCAACAGTTTCCATAATTGGCAGAATTGGCTCATGAAGCACACCGTCCGGATACACTTCTACGGGGAC
>DAOVQA010000034.1:0-8692 GCA_030628925.1 Candidatus Bathyarchaeota archaeon
AGGAACTTTTCTAAACCCTTCTCGGTTTCTTTCTCGTAGATGCTCATTTCTCCTTCGAAAACATCTAGAACTGCACGCACTTCTTGTGAAGTGTGCATTCCAGGATCCATTACTGCAAGAGTAGTGAACCCTTTCGATCTTAACTCGGGAATAAGTGCATTCAACCATCTTCTAGTTTGAACAGTATGATGCTGCAGCAGAATGTCGGATGTGATTTCGATACAGATCCTTCTTGGACCATTAAGAGCCTTGCCTAGTCTGCGAATAGCTGATGTCAAAGCAATGTTAATGTCGTTAAGGTTTAAGACACCTTTCAGCTTGAACACATTGGGCATGTCTCTGATGATTTTGTCTGCTTGAGGATTACATATGAAAAGGTAGAAGCTTGACGGAAACTCCTCTGCAAGATTCTTTATTCGACTAGCCTTTGTGGTAATGTAAAACGTTGTTTGACCCTCTTTTGCTCCCGTTTCAAGAAATCTTCTAATCAGCAAATCTCTTTCATCACAAGAAGGCGAAGTCAACATAACTGCATGGTTTCTGAGTATCCCGCCAAACAATAGACTATCAAGATCAGCATAGCCAGTACTAATGCGTTCTGGAAGAACAAACTCTGTTACAGGTTCAAGCTCGACTATTTCACGTCCAGTTTCTGCATAAATCATTCTTGACTTTATTTTTTCTATTTTCTTTTTTGCACCCGTCCTTTGATACATTTCTAGTGCTTGGTTTAGAAGCGAGTAGGCTCTCTCCTTGTCGTCTTCTTCGTTTCTCTTCAGATGCATCAAGCCATATTCGTACAGGAGTTCACTGAATTGATATACGTTCCATTTTTGTGCGTTCATGGACTTGTATCCTTGAAGGCTCTTTTTAAAGTGTTGTGTGGATTGTTCCCAGTTCTTCTGTTCTCTTAAAAGCATAGCTTTCAACATTTCAGCGTAAGGGATAGCTCGTCTGCTTTTTGTTTTTGTTGCGTATTCGAAGGTTTTTTCAATCAGTTCTTTAGCTTTTTCGATTTCGCCTTTTTTCAGATATAATTTTGAAAGGGATGGATATGTCCCGGCAAGCTGGCTATCGATATCTCCTGCTTTTTCATAGATGCTGTTGCTTTCCTTGAAGTATTTCTCAGCTTTCACGTAATCTTCCATTTCCATAAACAATTCTCCAAGCCAAAAACTGGCATTTCCAGAACTTTGATAGTCCTCAACGTTTTTTGCGTGGTCAAGGGCTTCCGTTAGATAATGAAGGCTTTTATCCCAGTTTCCCAAAAATAGATAACACGCTCCAATGCCTGACGTTACGCCTGGGATCATAATGGTGTGTTTGGTTCTCTTGGCTAGTGCTAGGGTGTCCTCATATACGGAAATGGCTTTCTGCATCTCTCCCATAAACCCATAGGATGCCGCCAGCATTGAATCAAGCCAAGGTTTGCCGTATAATGCTCCAACTTTTTTTGCGAATTCCGAGCCTTTTTGAGCGGTTTCGAACATCTTTTGAAATTCTCCTGTGGACACGTAGACATTGGAAAGGTTGTTGTACAGACGGATGGCATTCCTTGCATCGTCGTTTTTGAGAGCTATTCTCAGTCCCTGTTCAAAGTATTTTGTCGCCTTTTCGAATTCTCCGGAATGTGTACCTAATATTCCCAAATTTGCGTAGCAGCCCGCAAGAACTCCAGTGTGGTCTAATCTCTCTGCCAGTTCAAAGGCTTTCTGGGCCCAAGGCAGAGCTTCAGCTGATTTACCATGTCGCCAGAGCATGTGAGAAATGTCTTCATAGAGACTGGCTAATTCTATGCTTTCCGGCTCTTTTTCAAGTATTTCTAGAGCCATGCGATGATGCTCAGAAGCTTTGTCCCACTCACTAGCGACATCCCACAATCCGGATGCTATTTTGGCATGAAGCCTTGCAATGTTTTTCTTATCTTTTAGCTGATTCCATAGTGTTAACGATTTATTCCAGAATTCCATGCAAGCATCGCCTTCCCCCATCCATCCCTTAAGGTCGCCAAGCCTCTCAACTACGCGAACTCTCTCTTCAAGATCAGCCCCCTTCTCTTCAAGAAGCTCTAGAGCGTGCTGAAGATAAGAGAAAGCCTCATCATGGGCGTACACCTTCTGTGATTCTTTCCCTGCCTTCAAAAAGTAGTCAAGCGCCTTCTCTTTATCACCGCCTTCCAAAAAATGATAAGCAACTTCTCCAAAATGTTCACCAATCTTTTCAGCATACACCTTCTCCAAGGCACGCCCGACAACTTTATGAAGTCTCCTCCGCCTTAAACGGCTGACTTCCTCATAAACAACATCTCTCACCATGATGTCAGCAAACGAAAACACATCTTCCCCACGGATCACACTTTCCTTAATCAGTCCAGTTTTCAGCATTTTCTCCATTATTTCAAGCAGTTTGTCCTCTTCAATGCCAGTAACTTCGCCCAAAGCCTCAAAGGTGAAATCCTTCCCAACAAAAGAAGCCATAGTTAACACGCGTTGACATTCATCATCCAGGCGATTAATTCTCGCTTTTATGACGTCCTTGACAGTTTCTGGGAATTCAATCCTTGAGACTTCTCTGATTTCCCATTTGTTCTTCTCACGGTAGATTGCTTCCTCTTCCTTCAGAGATTTTATCACTTCCTCAACAAAGAATGGATTACCCCTAGTCTTCTCAAAGACTAGTTTGCAAAACTCTCTTGAAACATCATCTTGTTCTAAAATCCGTTTAATCATTTCTAAAACATCATCAAAAGACATGCGTTTCAAAGACACAGATTGGAGCAAGCGTTCCCTGTTTAATTCTTTTACCACAGGAGATAGAGGATGCTTCTTGTCAACGTAAGTATCACGATAAGCACCTAAAAGGAGTACAGATTCTTTGTAGACCCCTCGAGCCAAATAGTGCAACAGCAAAAGTGAAGACTGGTCGGTCCACTGCAGATCGTCAAGAATCACTAGCAGAGGAGTTTCTTTGGAAACGTTGGTGACAAACTGTGAAACTGCTTCAAATAGTCTGTCACGACTATGTTCTGGGCTTAGAGGAAAAGATTGAGGAAAAGTCCTGAGCTTCTGCTTTAGTTCAGGAACAAGCTTGGAAACTTCAATTGGATAGGAGCCAATTACTCTGAATAATTGCTCTGGAGTGCATGTTTCCAGATAATCTTTGATCACTTCTTCCCAGAGAACATAAGGAGGTACACCATCCATCCTGAACAGTGCTGGACACCTACCAGACAACACTTGCATACCTCTTGAACGTGCATAAGCCCCTAACTCTCTAGCCAATCTAGTCTTGCCAATTCCAGCCTCGCCATACAGAAAAACAACTGCGCCTTGTCCACTAGCTGCTCTGTCAGCAGCTTCTCTAAGAACTTGCATCTCTTCATCTCTATCAATTAGTTGAATCTCTCTTACTGCAGTAGGACGTGGACTTGGAACAATGATTCGCTTACGAGACGACACAAGAACCTTCTCCAATCAAACTTCTGATTACATCATATTTTTCTTCCAGTTTTTATGACTTGTGGAAAAATAGTAGGGCGTGTGACCTGTCAGTTTTGCCTTGGGTCTAGCATAGACTACCAGCCCTGTGGAGATGTCTCCCGCAAAATCCCATTTTTTTCCCTGATAGATGTTGCTTATTTATCCAACGATTGAGAAGCCATCGAAGACTAAGCTAGGAGTTTCAATCGCAAATGGTGTTGTTGTCAGATCATTGCCTAGTTCTAGTAGCTTTTCAAATCCTTTATAGAAGTTACCTGATACAGATACTGGTTGCAATGGCCATTTCTTAGTACCATTTTGAATTAAGAATACAGATCCTGCTACAACTGAGAATTCACCAGTGCTTACATTACTATGAAATATACCTATTGGAGCATCAGTTATCAGGATTGCTTGTCCATCTATTGAAGCGATTAAATCATCTATATTTTTGTTTCCTGTTGAGATCTCGATAGATCTGGGTGAGATTGTTGGGGATGTTTCATATGGCAAGGTTGCACCAAAAGGTCCACTACCACGTGAGCAATTACCTGTTGATTCAGTGCCATAGATCCGTGCATAGTAAGTGTTAAACATGAATTGTTTTAGTCGCCCCTTATCAACAATGACATTCTTTTGTTGTGGATAGCCTTCTGCATCAACAGCATCAGTCATTATACCTGTTGGCTTCTGCCCATCATCTATGACTGTTAGATTTGGATTAGCAATTTGTTCATTAATTTTGTCCGTTAGAGGGGATCGTTTCTCTACAACAGGTTGCCCTCTTGTTGCTTGTCCCAGGCTAGCATAGAAGTAAGAAGCTGCAGCAATGGGTTTCCAAACTGTTGGAAGAACCGTGGCCTTGTCAAGTTTTCTTGCTCCAAGCAAATTAATGGCTTTTTGAGCAGCTTTTTCGCCCATGCCTTCAGTTTTTATAAGAGATTTCCGTGAGATGTCAAATTCATATCCAACTCTGCGCTCTTCTTTATCCTTTGCCATACAATAAACGTAGCAGTTGTTCAAAGCGGATCTAGAGGCCTGCTGAAGACCCAGCGTGTTACCAATTGCAAATCCACCCCATTCTGTCTCACAATTGGCTTCAGCCATTAAAATTTTATTATCAAATCCTAGTCCATCCTTGACCAGACCTTTAGCATAATTAATAAGTTCTTCTTTACCAAGATTCAAAATTTCACTCGCAAAGATTCCTTCTTTACCTGGTTTCTTAGGTTCACAGAATCCTTTAAAACGTGTGTCCTTAATGGAAACTGATTTTAAACTAGCAACTGCTTCGTTGAAGCTCCTTTTTATCCTATCAATTGAGATTCCACTGGACGATGCAAAACTGACTCTATTCTTCTCGGAAGCACGTACAGCGTTCCCTTCAATGATTCCATCTGTTGCTTCCACTACTCCTTGTTTGATGTTGACTTTAGAAATTCTTTGATAAAATAAGTAAAGTTCGAATTCAACCTTACTGTCCTTTGTTCTTGCATATTTCAGACCTGTATCAACAGAAGATAGTAATTCACTTTTTAGGTTCTCATATTCCATCATATATTCACCTTTTCTTCATCATTTTTACTTTGCTTTTCCTCCGAAAGTAACCTCATCTATGACAAGTTCTGGTCCACCAAGGCCACAGGGCAGTGGAAATTGCCCGCTTTTTCCACATCCACCAAAATATCCAGCAGAAAAGCGAAGGTCTTTGGTTCCACCTTCCACCTTTGACAACAAGTGTAGAATGTTGCCAGATAATGCTACTTCACGGAGAGGTTCACGGATTTCTCCTTTCTCCACCCAGTAACCCCGAATTGCTTTGAACAAAAAGCTTCCATCACCTTTAACTTGACCTCCAGCTGTTTGGATGGCGTATACACCTGTACCAAGCAGTTCAAGGGCTTCTTCCTTGGTGAGGTCACCAGGAGTGAAATATGTATTTGTCATTCTAGGTATTGGAATGAAGCCAAAGTGCACTGCTCGACAGTTTCCTGTAGGCTCCTGCCGCAGATACTGTGCTGTTCCTCTACTATGTAAGTAGTATTTCAGCACTCCTTTATCGAGAACTATAGTTTTGTTAGCTTTTGTGCCTTGATCATCATAAGGTACCCATAATCCTCCAAATTTGGAGATGTTGGGTGTTCCATGATCCACAATTGTAGCGTGTTCTGTACCAAGGCGTGTTCCTATCTTTCCAGTTAGTGGAGATCCTCCAACCACGATGTAATCTCCTTCGCTGAGGTGGCCAAATGATTCATGTGCCAAGACACCTACTAGTCTGTTCCCAACTAACGCTCGGAATTTACCAGCTGGGCAGCTTCTCGCTTTCAATTGTTCTTTAGCACGGGTGCCTGCTTTTTCCCCTATATCTTCAGGGGTTGATCCTTTGGTGTTGAAGAATTCCATTCCTTTTGTACCACCATAACCCTCGACTCCATTGACAAGAGCTCCTGATTCTGTTTTTGAGGTAACTAAACAGCGTAGATCAACGACTTCAAAGTTCCAGTCAACAGTTGAGCCTTCACTGTTCGTGAACAGTTTGTGACCGTACATCTCTCCATATAACCCAGTTACGTTGCTAATTTTCTTTCCGAATTCTTTAGCGTTCTCTACAGCTCTATTAACTAGATCTGTCTTGTATGTCAAATCCTTAGTGCTGGGGTGAATTTTAACAGGAAATTTCTCAGCCTTCTGACTCTTGATTTTTGGTCTTCTATCGAAACTCAATTTGATTGTAGCAGCTCCAGCAGCAGCTTTAGCCATTTTGAATGCTCGCGATACAGTTTCCCTCAGTTCCTTCTTACCCTCACTAGCGGTAAAAGAATAACCTGAAGCACCTCCATAATAGCAGGTTATACCTGTTCCAGCGCGTGATCTAAGAATTACATCCTTCCAGTTATCGTTGATACGGTTCAACGTTCGCAAAACAAGGTCATCAAACCGAGCTTCAACGAATTCTGCACCTAATCTATCTCCATATTCAACGCACTGTTGCAATTTTTCAAACATACTAATTCTTCCAAATTAATAGAGTGTTGAACTATATGGCAGCGTTATATTAAATCTTACCTGTAAATCACGAGCGAAAGTGTAGCGCGCGCGCTAAGCCAATCTCAAAAATGTCACCCTAGCCAACGGTTCCCGCGACACTGTTATAGTGGAGGGCACAATAGGCCAACTACTGCAAGCCACTTTCGCGGAAGGCATAATCCTAGAAGTCGTCGGCAAAAAAGGAATACTCACAATAGACCTCGGAGAAGAGGATATTAAGAAAACAACTGAGAAAAATCGTACGGAGGTGAAAAATCAATGAGAATACTTAGCAAGGCGAGAGCTGCAGCTTCAGCTATTGGCATTTTTGCTGGACTTGGTGGTGCATCTCACGGACCGGGTGAAATGCTTCAGGGCAACATAGCTCCAAGTGGACTCGTGATAGAGGCTTGGCCTGAACTGACAGTATTAGCGGGTGAGCCTGCTATGACTATCGTTCCGAGCTTCCTCGTAACCGGAGTACTGACGATCATCTTCGGTCTCATAGTAGCTATATGGTCGGCTAAGTTTGTTCAGAGAAAAAACGGTGGCCTAGTGCTGATTCTGCTGTCCATCATAATGCTCCTTGTTGGCGGAGGCTTGTTCCCACCAGTATTCGGAGTCGTAGCGGGGATTATCGGAACACGTATTAAGCACAGCAGCGGGTCGACAAGACATGGAGGTCTTGACTCATGACCAAAGCATTGGTTGTTTATGGGACTCGGTACGGAGCAACAGCCGGCACCTCAGAAGAGATTGCGGAGATACTCCGCCAAGAAGGAATTGATGTTCGAGTAGTCAACGCCAAAGAAGAAAAAGTGCAGGACATAACCGAGTACGAACTTGTCATAGTCGGTAGCGGAATCCAAATCAACAGGTGGACAGGCGAACCCGAGAAGTTCCTCAAAGAATTCCAGAAAGAATTGGCAAGAAAGAAAGTGGCTCTCTTCGTTTGCTGTGGTAGCGCGCAATCATTAACCGAGGAAGAAGAAAAATCTGAGGCAATCGGAAGAGCTAGAAGAAAATACCTTGAAGAAAAAGCCTCCAAGTATAGTCTGCAACCGGTCGCTTTGGGCTTGTTCGGCGGCGTCTGGGACTTCAACAATATGCCATGGTGGTCAAGAAAGGCTATGGCGACAACTAAGACGAAACTGGAAGAGGCCGACTTCAAAGAAACGAGGCCCGGAGTCTACGATATGAGAGACTGGAACACCATCCGAAGTTGGGCAAAAGAACTCGCCCAAAAGGCTCACCCTTGACCCTGTGCGAACTTTAAAAAATGATTGCTAAATAGCATGAACACCCAAAAACCAAACAAAAACAGGAATAAGCAGACAGTTTTGGGTAGTGCGGGGGGTGGGCGCGCGCGCTAGTTACCAGTAATAGAGAGGAAATCAAAGCTTTGCTTGAAGTCGGCTTCGAATACATCTGCGAAAAGGATGACCTTTATTACTTCCGAAAACGCAAATAAAAATGAAAAACCGAGTGAAAACTGGTGAAATCGAATGAAGATTGCAGTTTCGGGTAAGGGCGGCGTAGGTAAAACTCTGATCGCTGGAGGCCTAGCATACTTCTTCGCAAGCAAAGGACTTAAAACAATCGCTATTGACGCTGATCCTTCGCCAAATCTTTCTCTAACACTAGGCTTACCATTGGAGAAAACGCGCAACATAGTGCCAATATCGGAAAACAAGGAGTTAATCGAATCTAAAACGAAAACTGGATATCCGGGCGTTTATCATCTGTCCTTTAAGGTGGAGGATATCATCTGTGACTTCTCGGTGAAAACTCCTTATGACGTGAACTTAATTGTCATGGGAACTGTACGGTCGATGGGTTCGGGGTGCACTTGTCCAGCAAACTCTGTTATTCGTGCTCTGCTTCGTCACTTGGTTGTGGAACGAGACGAAGTGGTCATCCTCGACATGGAGGCTGGTGTTGAGCATCTAGGCAGGGGAACAGCGCGGCACGTAGATGTATTGCTAGTTGTGTCAGATGCAAACATGAAATCCCTTGAAACCGCCAAGCACATCCATAATCTGGCTACGAACGCAGGCATAAAGCAGGTCTTCTTAGTTGGGAACAAGATAGAAAGTCAAATTCAAAGAGAAACTGTTAAAGAATTCGCGGAAAGAAACGGTTTGACAATTCTTGACCTTATACCGTTCGACCGAAACGTGGTG
>DAOVQA010000126.1:0-3944 GCA_030628925.1 Candidatus Bathyarchaeota archaeon
AAACAAGCTAGATCAACTGAATGAAAGCCAGATCAAAGCGTTGGAAACTATAAGGGAAAAAATTCTAATTGAATTTGGGTCAACAGGTGTTCAAGAAGCAATAAACGCGGCTTTTTTCAAGCTCCTAAGCATGATCACTGTCTATCCAGTTGAAGATGTGGAGCACCTAGCAGATCATGAAGGAAGAATTCTTCCAGACGCCTATCTTGTACCTTACAAAACAACAGCGCGTCAACTCGCATATAAAATTCACACTGAAATCGGGGAAAGCTTCATCTATGCAATTGAAGCAAGAGAGAAAAAAAGGGTGGGAGAAGACTACATACTCAAAGACAGAGACGTGATCTCAATCATAAGCGCCAAAAAAAGAGCTTAAGCAACTATTTACCGAAACGTCTTTTACGTCTTTGAAAGGTTCTAACAACCCGCAAAAGATCTATATGCCTAAAGTCTGGCCAGTAAATGTCTAAAAAGCATAGTTCGCTGTAAGCGGACTGCCACAATAAAAATCCGCTTAATCTTTCCTCCCCAGAGGTTCTAATAATAAGGTCTGGATCTTGCTTTGACATGTGTGACGTGTACAAATACTTCTCAAACGTTTGTTCATCTATTTCCTCTGGATCTAGTTTTCCCTCACGCACCTTCTTTGCGATTTTCTTAGCTGCATCCACAATCTCCGCTCTCCCGCCATAGGCAAGAGCAATGTTGAAAAAATGTTCGTCATAATTTCGGGTTGCATTTTCTACATCCTTTATCAGCTGCTGCAGATCCATCGGCAGGAGACTTAACCTGCCTATGACTTTTACATGAGTCTTGTTTTTGTGTATGCGCTCATCAGTCAGAATCTTCCGGAGTTCTTCTTGTGCAATCTGCATTATTTCTTCAACCTCGTTCCTTGAGCGGCTGAAGTTTTCAGTAGAAAAGGCATAGAGAGTTATCGATTTAACGCCGAGTTCCATACACCAATCGAGAAGCTGCTCAACCTTTTCAGCCCCTTTTTCATGACCAAACCATGGATTAAGATCTTTTTCTGAGGCCCACCTTCTATTTCCATCCAGAATTATAGCTATGTGTTCTGGTTTCACACTGTTCTTAACTTGGTGCCACAGCCACTTCTCATAGAGCTTGTATGCGCCAATAACTGAAAGGAAACCTTTAAGCATTTGTTATTCAAACCTCGCATCTTCAAGCGCGTTTACACATGAGCAATTACGTTTGCCAGGTAAAGTTCTTATAGTTTCAATTAAAGTTTGCTCGATTCGCGGAAGAACACTCTCTGAAATTTTTGAAACTTCAAGGGCTGTCAAGTGTTTCTGGATACCAGCTGCCATGTTAGAAACGTAACAGATAGACGCATAACACATTTCAAGCTCCCTAGCAAGAACAACTTCGGGAACACAGGTCATTCCAACAACATCGCAGCCCAAAAGCCTAAACATTTTGATCTCCGCAGGGGTTTCGTAACGAGGTCCCTCAGTGCAAACAACTACAGCTTTATCCCAAACAGGAAAGCCAAGTTTCTTCGCTGTCTTTATTAGCAGTTCACGAATTTCTGGACAATAGGGCTGAGAAACATCAATATGAGTCACTGGAGCTTCGTTGTAAAAGGTTGCTGAGCGCAGTTTTGCAAAATCAACAAAATCGTGAGGAACAACAATATCACCGGGTTTGAAAACAGTGTTTATTGCACCGACAGCGTTTGTTGCCAGTATTCTCGTCACCCCAAGTTCATATAACGCATAGATGTTCGCCCTGTAATTGACTTTGTGTGGAGGAATGGAATGATTTTGCCCATGTCTGGGAAGAAAAGCCACGTTTTTTCCACCTATTTTTGCAATATAGAGGCGTGGGGGGATTCCGTATGGTGTTCCTAGACGCAGCTCCTTGGCATTTCCAAGTAACCTTTCGAAACCGGTTCCGCCGATAATCGCAGTTTTAACTTTCTTCAAACTCTTCAACTTGCTCTTCAGTCTCCCTGAAAAATCCTCTTGCAGATCGGTGGACAATAAGAACAACCAGAGCAGAGGCAACGCCTATCAAAATACCGATAACTATTGAGAAGAGAAGCTTTTCGGGCGCGCGAGGCTCAATCAGCACTGCTGAAGTCCCATCGAGTATCCATCTAGACCAACCAATCAAAACTATCAACGCTGCGTTACGCAGTAACCTAGCATCACGTTTGAAATACAAATTAATTGTTCTTCCCAATAGTGCCACACAAATGCCTACAACTATAAGATCCATTGAACCTTCAATGAAGTGACCGGTAACTTGTGGTAGAATGCTAAGCCAACCAGGCAAATCCTCTGGAGGGGTCATAATTGCTATTGCAGCATTTGTCCAACCCAGATAGATACTAACTACTATACACAATACTCCAGCAATAGCAGAGAAATTTGAGATTTGAACTGAAAGAGGCGGTGGAGAATACTCTCTAATCCATTTATGGAGATTTCTGGCTGCTTTGTCAACTCCGAATCCTTTTACAAGCATCAACACGCTTAACACAAAGACTAAAGCTATCCAATATTGGTATAGCATGCCAAAAATTGAGAGAATTCCCAAGATTAGAATAAGCAGTCCAGGTACCCCAAGTGCAACGCGGGAGTAACGTGGGTTCTCCATTATCATTTTCAGGTATCGAGTGAACAAGGCGGCTGTTTCCTCGATCGATTTGCTGTGTTTCACCACTATTCTTCTAACGGATGAAACAGGCACTCTTGACTCTATAAGTGGTAGGACAGCCTCATCTGAATATCCATCAGTAACTAAGATGACTTCACTTGCTGGAAAAGAAATGAGCAAGTCACTGAGTTCAGCGGCTATTTTTCTATCGGCACCGACTCCTCCAAGTTCGGAACCAGAAATAGTTGCTATTTCAAAAACTTCTTCTGGGCTACTCTCGTCTTGCAAACGGTCATACACACGCACCGCCTCGAACATTGCATTTGCATCCGGCTCCTCAGGATCTTTTAAAGCTAGAGCTACAGCCGCGTTAAGATTTTCCTCCCTTCCGACAACCGGAGTCTTAATCTCAGCCTTTGTTCCTAAATCACTGTCTCTATCCACACACAAAATGAGAATTCTTTTTTGATCCTTTTCTTCTTCTGTCATCTTGTTTCTTTTTTCTCCAGTATAGTCTATGTCTTTTCACTTTAATTATGTGTTGCCTTTCCTTCCCCTGCGAGGATTTGAAACTCCTCCCAAGTCAATTGTTTGCCTCGCTTCAGTTTTTCTTTTGCTGTTTTTTCAATTTTTTTCCTTAGAGCTTCTTCAATTTTCTTTTTCTCTTTCTCTTCTTCCTTTTGAATCTTCTCTTTGATTAATCTCATATGGTCTAGAATGTCTGATATTTCTCGTTGGATAGGCATTACTCTTTGCCTTGTTTTCACATAACTTTTGTGCAGTTTATCTGCTTCTATTTCAAGCACTCTGACTTGACCGAGTTTATCCAGCATTTTGTTATGAGTTTCTTGGCTCTTATGTGCCGTTTCTGCTTGTTTTTCATGGTAAATCCTGTTTTCGGTTTTTAAAGTTTTCAAGTCAGTCTGCAAGTGAAGCAATTTTTTGTGCACAGTCTCAAGTCTTTTATAGATGTTTATTTGAATTCCAAGTTGGTTGACTTGATCAACAAGTTCTTTTTCTTCTTGTAGGCTTAGAGTTGTAGTTTGGATTTCCCATTCTATGTCTTCTAGTTTTTTCTGCAGAGTTCGAAGGCTTTTTGAAGGCTTTCTCTTGCCTAATATCGCAATTTGTTGATGTAGTTGCTTTGTTTCCTCAATTTTTTCACTAATCTTGGTTTTTGCGTGTTCACGTAGCTGCTTTAGTTCCTTGACTTTTTCGTTTAGTTTATCTCTTCTGCTTCTTATTTCCCGTATTTCGGCACGTAAATTTCTAGTTTGCTCATTAAGCTTGTCCCTTTTTTCCGCCCATTCTTCTGCTTC